>NZ_JAZQNX010000024.1:0-200866 GCF_045627565.1 Lelliottia sp.
TATGCTCTGGTGGCTCAGTCTGACGACGCTCAGCGCTCACTGATACAGTTGAAAACGACTGAGGATTGAAAAAAGATAAAACAGAGGAGGTGTAGGTTTTAAATTTCGTTGCAGAGAATAAGCCCTGGAACACTGATTAAATGGCGTTCATATACATTGAGGTTGCGAAGTTGAATTCGGTAGAAATTAAGAGAGGTTTATATGGTGTCCCCTGCAGGAATCGAACCTGCAACTAGCCCTTAGGAGGGGCTCGTTATATCCATTTAACTAAGGGGACGAAGCGGCACGAGTATAGCGTTATTTACACTATGCGTTAAGCTCAATGCCGCCTGACTGCTTAAAGAGTCGCCATTTAATCAGTTTTTTTTGGACTTTCGTCGTTGTTTTGCTGAGCTTTTTCTTTTTCCTTTAACTCGGCCTTACGTTTAGTCGACATGTCATTGCGAATTTGGGCATGGCTTAAAAGAGCGAAAATAAAGGTCCCGCCGCAGATATTTCCTGCCAGCGTCGGCAGTGCAAAGGGCCAGAAAAAGTCGGTCCAGTGCTGTGTGCCATTGAATACCAGGTACAACACTTCAACCGTTCCCACCACAATATGCGTCGTATCGGCCAGTGCAATAAGCCAGGTCATCAGGATAATCACGACAATTTTTGCGGATCCCGCAGACGGGAACATCCAGACCATGGTGGCAATAATCCAACCTGAGATAATGGCGTTGGAGAACATCTCAAGAGGCGTATTCTTCATGACGTCCATACCAATTTTGACGAACGCGTCGCGCGTGGGTTCATCAAATATGGGCATATACTCAAAGGCCCACGCCGCCACTCCTGTACCAATAATATTCCCCAGTAACACCACCCCCCACAGGCGCATCAAAAGCCCAAAATTACCCCACGTCGGACTTTGCATCACCGGCAGAACCGCCGTCACCGTGTTTTCCGTAAACAGCTGCTGGCGTGCCATAATGACGATGACAAATCCAAAGGTATAACCTAGGTTCTCAATCAAGAAACCACCGGGAACGCCTTCTAGCTGCACGTGGAAAATACCTTTCGCCAGCAGCGATGCGCCCATCGACAATCCTGCTGCAATCGCAGACCACAGCAGGGCCATGGCATCACGTTCAAGCTCTTTCTCGCCGTCCTGGCGGATATGCTCGTGAATAGCCATGGCTCGCGAGGGAAGGTGATCTTCATCGATTTCTATTTTTTTACCGCGCTGCTTTTCTTCGCTTTCAACTTCAAGCTCATCCGAATGTTCATCGATTTTTTCTTCTTTTAGATCGTCCATAGAAAGTGTCTCGGTTCGTTATCATCCGTATAATCGTAGCGTTTTTTTGGATATTGCCCGTCGGGATGCTCTTATTTTCTGGCAATGGCAACAAACGCGATACATCACGTTACGTCACAGGCTAAAATCGCCAACAAAATGAAATGGCAAAGTCAGGCTATGCTGTGATCAGGGCGAGCGTAATCATCACCCGGCACTGTGTGCGTGGACATCCAGAAACGTGCTGTTACAATCACTTGCATGTTTATAAGGGAGCGTCATGCGCTCCGTTACGGATGGCAATCTACGATAGCCATACTTAACAGGGAGAAATAAATGAAACTTCGGCTGTCGGCGCTTGCGCTGGGCACAAGCCTGCTTGTGGGCTGCGCCAGTTCGGGCGAGCAAACGGGGCGCTCCGATCCTTTAGAAGGATTCAACCGCTCAATGTATAGCTTCAACTACAACGTGCTGGATCCGTATCTGGTTCGTCCGGTGGCTGTTGCATGGCGCGACTATGTTCCGCAACCTGCGCGTAATGGATTGAGCAATTTCACCAGCAACCTGGAAGAGCCCGCGGTGATGGTGAACTTCTTCCTGCAGGGCGACCCCTATCAGGGGATGGTTCATTTTACTCGCTTCTTCCTGAACACCCTGTTGGGGATGGGCGGCTTTATCGATGTGGCTGGGATGTCAAATCAGAAACTGCAGCGTGAACAGCCGCACCGCTTTGGTAGTACGCTCGGGAATTATGGCGTCGGCTATGGCCCGTATATGCATTTGCCGTTCTACGGCAGCTTTACCGTGCGTGATGACGGTGGCGATATGGTCGATACACTTTATCCGGTGCTGTCATGGCTGACGTGGCCGCTGTCGATTGGTAAATGGACGGTCGAAGGTATCGAAACGCGCGCGCAACTGCTGGATTCAGACGGCCTGCTACGCCAGTCTTCCGATCCTTACATCATGGTGCGTGAAGCCTACTTCCAGAATCATGACTTCATAGCTAACGGCGGTAAGCTGAAGCCGGAAGATAACCCGAATGCGAAAGCTATCGAAAACGAACTGTCCGAGATTGATGCGGAATAAATAAAAAAAGGTGAGCAAATGCTCACCTTTTTTAATGACTGCGGAATTAGAATGCGTAGTTGAAGTTCATGCCGTACAACCACGCTTTCCCTTCGGAGGAGAATTCGTACGGGCCTTCCTGGAAGGTAACTTTCTGTCCGTGCATATAAGACACACCTGCATCAATAGACGCATCTTTGTTGAATGCGTAGGTTGCGCCTGCGCTCAGCCAGAAGCGGTCCTGATCCGGAATAGAGATTGAACGTTTGTCAGCCGGAACCGGGCTATCATCAAAGGCGATACCGGTACGGAACGTCCAGTTATCATCCATATAGTAGGTGGTACCAAGGGCGATACGGTAAGCATCGCGGAAGCTTTCATCTTTATAGAACAGCGTGTCGCCATTGCTATTGGTCGCTTTCAGCTCCTGGAATTGGCTCCAGCTGGTGTATGTCAAGCTGTAGTGAACTGCCCACTGAGGCGCCACTCGGTTATAACCCGACAGTTCCCACATTTCAGGCAGGTTCAGAGATAAAGAACCGCCCGTGGTACGGCCATCGGTACCCATAGGCAGGCCGAAGCTACCCAAAATCTGGTTATACGCAGATGGCAGGCTGCTCTTATAGTCGCCGTCGAAGTCGATTTTCACTTCTGAGCGATAAGTTAAGCCATAACGGTTGTTTTTATCGATTTCATACAGGATCCCCGCGTTCCAGCCAAAGCCCCATTCATCACCTTTCAGGTAAGCAATTTGGGTATCGCCAGGAATCTGTGCCACTTGGCCTGCAAGTGCAGGAGGCAGCATGCCGGATCCGGCAACAATCTGACCTAAGTCACCCGCGTAACGCTCAATTTTCGCTTTCGCGTAAACAGCATCAAAGCCAACGCCGAAGCTCCAGTGGCTATCCAGGCGATAAGCACCGCTCAGGTTAAGGTTCAGCGTTTCAAGATCGGTGGTACCGCCGTACGCGCCGGCAGCGTAATTATTGTTAAATTCAGTCGCCAGGCCATAGTTAGAGGTGACGGATGCACCCCAGCCAAACTGGTCATTGATTGGTGCAACGAAATGCAGGTTTGGCACCCATGCGGTTGGTGCAATGTTTTGTGCGTTAAGGCTCCGTCCTGTTGGGGAACGGCCAGAAATGTTCACATCGGGATCAACAAAAACGGCCCCGGCAGAAAAAGTAGGACGATCAAACATCGTGATCAGCGCCGGGTTACGGCTCACGTTGCCTGCATCATCGGCAATTGCGCCTTCCCCAGAATAGGCACGGCCAAGACCAGAGGAAGAAAATTCGTTGAGCTGGAAGCCCGCTGACCAGGCGGACGTTGATACGATTGCCACTGCGACTGCCAGCGCAGTCTTTTTGAACAGGGTTTTCTGGCTCATGACCATAACCTCATTGAGTTTTTTTTATTCAATAATTGTTACACGTAGTAACAGGAGCGCGGAGTGTAGGGTCTGCGGTAACACTTAGAAATCAGACCAGTGGCGAGAGTATAGGTCTGACCAGATGGAATGTTGCAAGTTTGTTTATTAAGTTTTTCAAAGATGTTTATCGAAACGGGATCTGCGTGGCAAAAATGCGACCCGTCGCACTCATGGAAAAGGGTGATTTTTGCGCTAGATCATTTTTTAGTGTGATATCGGTCACTTACCCCCTTTTGCGCCATTAACGACTGGAGAGACCATCGGCTCGGGGGTAAAATATCGCTAACGTGTTTATCTCGCGCCGTGCGCGAATCCAGAGGAACTTGAGCTATGAGTAAATGCAGTGCTGATGAAACCCCGGTTTGCTGCTGTATGGATGTCGGTACCATCATGGACAATACGGATTGCACCGCGTCATACAGCCGCGTGTTTAGCAAACGTGCGGACGCCGAAGAGACACTGAGCGCATTGACTAAGCGCGCTCGCGATGTGGAGTCCGACCCTTGCGAAATCAAATCCACGCTCACTGAAGTTGAAGGTGGTGTGAAATTGGATATTGATTTCATTTTTGCTTGTGAAGCAGAAACATTGATTTTCCAGCTCGGTTTACGTTAATCCCGTCTTTTACGCCTCTGTGCTTCAGGGGCGTTTTCTTTTTCTTCTCTGTGTTTTAGCTCGCACTTTTTCGTTTCCCTGATTGGCTGAATGTAAAAAAATGGTTAAGACTGTTATCAGGTCAGACCACTTAGTGCGTTTTTGTCATTTACAGGGGAGTGTTATGAGTCAGGCATTACCGCTTGTCACCCGTCAGGGCGATCGCATCGCCATTGTCAGCGGATTGCGTACGCCATTTGCACGTCAGGCGACGGCATTTCATGGAATACCGGCTGTCGATTTGGGAAAAATGGTGGTGGGGGAGATGCTGGCTCGCAGCGAAATATCCCCTGACGTCATCGAACAACTGGTTTTTGGCCAGGTTGTCCAGATGCCTGAAGCGCCGAATATCGCCCGTGAAATTGTGCTGGGGACCGGCATGAATGTGCGTACCGACGCTTATAGCGTCAGCCGCGCCTGTGCGACCAGCTTCCAGGCGGTGGCGAACGTGGCTGAAAGCCTGATGACGGGAACCATTCGCGCCGGTATTGCGGGTGGCGCAGACTCTTCTTCCGTTTTGCCTATCGGTGTTAGCAAGAAACTGGCGCGTGTGCTGGTTGACGTCAATAAAGCGCGCACAATGGGGCAGCGCCTCAAACTTTTCTCTCAACTGCGTTTGCGCGATCTCGCGCCTGTTCCTCCCGCCGTCGCGGAATATTCGACGGGCCTGCGCATGGGGGACACCGCCGAGCAAATGGCGAAAACGTACGGTATCACGCGCGAACAGCAAGATGCCCTGGCGCATCGTTCACATCAGCGCGCTGCGCTGGCCTGGTCGGACGGGAAACTGAGGGACGAGGTGATGACGGCGTATATCCCACCCTTCCGCGAACCCCTTTCCGAAGATAATAATATTCGTGGCACCTCGACGCTGGCGGATTATGCAAAATTACGCCCGGCGTTCGATCGTAAACATGGCACCGTCACGGCGGCAAACAGTACTCCGCTGACCGACGGCGCGGCGGCGGTGATCCTGATGACCGAGTCACGGGCGAAAGAGCTGGGTCTGGTTCCTCTTGGGTATCTGCGCAGCTATGCGTTTACCGCCATCGACGTCTGGCAGGATATGCTGTTGGGGCCTGCATGGTCGACACCGCTGGCACTCGAGCGTGCCGGATTAACACTGTCGGATTTAACACTCATTGATATGCACGAAGCCTTTGCCGCACAGACGCTAGCGAATCTTCAATTGCTGAGCAGCGAACGCTTTGCGCGCGATGTTCTGGGCCGGGCGCATGCCACGGGCGAAGTGGATGAGAGCAAATTTAACGTTCTGGGCGGCTCGATTGCTTATGGACACCCCTTTGCGGCTACCGGTGCACGAATGATTACGCAAACCCTGCACGAACTTCGCCGTCGCGGCGGAGGATTTGGTCTGGTCACCGCGTGTGCGGCGGGTGGTTTGGGTGCAGCGATGGTTCTGGAGGCTGAATAATGGAAACGACTTCCGCATTTACACTGAACGTGCGTCTGGACAATATCGCGGTTGTCACTATCGACGTACCGGGCGAGAAAATGAACACCCTGAAATCTGAGTTTGGCGTTCAGGTGCGCAGTATTTTGAAGCAGGTCCGCGACAACAAAAATATCTGCGGGCTGATCTTTATTTCCGCCAAATCTGACAACTTTATCGCCGGGGCGGATATCAACATGATTGCCCGCGCTAAGAGTGCGCAAGAGGCTGAAGAGCTTGCGCGACAAGGGCAGCAGATCATGGCGGAGATCCATGGTTTATCTATCCCGACGATCGCCGCGATCCATGGAGCCTGCCTTGGCGGTGGTCTCGAATTAGCGCTGGCGTGTCATAGCCGCGTTTGTACGGATGATGCAAAAACCGTTCTTGGCCTGCCGGAAGTGCAGCTTGGTTTATTGCCTGGCTCAGGCGGCACGCAACGATTACCACGGCTGGTGGGTGTAAGCACTGCTCTGGAAATGATTCTCACCGGTAAACAGCTCCGTCCACGTCAGGCCTTAAAAGTCGGTCTGGTCGACGAAGTGGTTCCTCATTCTATTCTTCTGACGGCGGCCGTTGAGCTGGCGCAAAAAGAGCGGCAGGCGAGCCGTCATTTACCCGTACGCGAGCGTATCCTGGCGGGTCCGCTTGGCCGCGCGCTGCTGTTTAATCGGGTTGGCAAGAAAACCGAACAAAAAACCAAAGGCAACTATCCGGCGACGAAACGTGTTCTTGACGTTATCGAAACGGGTCTGTCTCAGGGAAGCAGCAGCGGTTACGCCGCTGAAGCCAAAGCCTTTGGTGAATTAGCGATGACGCCCCAATCGCAGGCACTCCGCAGCATCTTTTTTGCCAGCACCGAGGTCAAAAAAGATCCCGGCAGCGAGGCCGCTCCCGGTCCGCTGAATGCCATTGGCGTTTTGGGTGGCGGATTAATGGGCGGAGGCATCTCTTTTGTCACCGCCAGTAAAGGCAAATTGCCCGTTCGTATCAAAGACATTAATGTGAAAGGCATCAACCATGCGCTGCAATATAGCTGGCAGTTGCTTGATCAAAAGGTAAAACGCCGCCATATCAAAGCCAGCGAGCGAGACCGAGCGCTGGCGTTGATTTCAGGCACCACAGACTTTAGCGGTTTCAAACACCGTGACGTGGTCATTGAGGCAGTGTTTGAAGATCTGAAACTAAAGCAACAGATGGTGGCCGACGTCGAGCAGCACTGCGCGCCACATACGATTTTTGCATCGAATACGTCATCTTTGCCAATAGGCGATATCGCGGCAAATGCGGCGCGACCGGAACAGGTAATTGGTTTGCACTTCTTCAGCCCGGTTGAAAAAATGCCGCTGGTTGAAGTGATTCCTCACGAGTCGACCAGCGCACAAACCGTGGCAACCGTGGTTAAGCTCGCTAAGCAGCAAGGAAAAACGCCGATAGTGGTGGCAGATAAAGCGGGTTTTTACGTCAATCGAATTCTTGCGCCTTATATCAATGAAGCCATGCGATTGCTGACCGAAGGCGAAAAAGTTGAAAATGTTGATGATGCGCTGGTGAAGTTTGGGTTCCCGGTTGGGCCAATCCAACTTTTGGATGAGGTCGGAATAGATACAGGCACTAAAATTATACCTGTGCTTGAAGCGGCTTACGGTGAGCGCTTTAGTCCCCCTGCGAATGTTGTTTTAGCAATTTTGAATGACGATCGCAAAGGCAGAAAAAATGGTCGGGGTTTCTATCTTTACGCCGCAAAAGGGCGTAAAAGCAAGAAACAGGTCGACCCCTCGGTTTATGGGCTTATCAATGCCAGCGGCCAGGGTAAACTCGCCGCGGAACAGTGCGCTGAACGCTGCGTCATGATGATGCTTAACGAAGCGGCGCGTTGCTTTGATGACAAAGTGATTAAAAACGCGCGCGACGGTGATATTGGCGCCGTATTTGGCATTGGCTTTCCACCTTTTCTGGGTGGCCCGTTCCGCTATATGGATAGTCTGGGCGCGGGTGATGTTGTGGCGACATTGCAGCGTCTGGCATCGCTTTATGGCTCTCGATTTACACCCTGCGAGACATTAAAGCAGATGGCAGAAAATGACCTGCGTTTTTGGCCAGCACAGGAAACTGACCCAATAAATTAGGGTCAAAATAGAGTAGATCCTGGGGTGAATGGGATAGCCATTGTCTAATTTGTAAACAGATATTGACTATACTTACGCCATTAAGGTAAAAAACAGCGTTTCATTCATCGAATGGATCAGGCACAATGCCCGGCCATCGGGTTTTCTGCCTTTTTGCTGTATTCGCGGGTAGTCAACGCCGGTGATCCTGGTCAACAAAAGCGGTGCAATATGCAAGTTTTTATCATGCGTCACGGCGACGCGGCACTCGATGCCGCCAGTGACTCTGTTCGTCCTTTGACAACCTGTGGCTGTGACGAATCCCGTCTAATGGCCACCTGGCTCAAGGGTCAAAAAGTGGACATTGAACGTGTTTTGGTGAGCCCATTCTTGCGTGCTGAACAGACGCTAGACGTGGTAGGCGAATGTATGAACCTGCCTAAAAACGTGGATGTTCTTCCTGAACTCACACCTTGCGGCGATATTGGTCTGGTGAGCGGTTATCTTCAGACATTGAGCCGTGAAGGCGTTGCTTCTGTGCTGGTCATCTCCCATCTGCCACTGGTCGGCTATTTAGTCGCTGAACTGTGCCCAGGCGAAACGCCGCCAATGTTCACCACCTCGGCCATTGCTAACGTCACGCTCGACGAAAACGGCAAAGGGGTGTTCAACTGGCAAATGAGTCCGTGCAACTTGAAGATGGCAAAAGCTATCTGACGTGACGCGCGATCTGGCGGGTAGACGTTGTCACCCGCCACTCTGTCAGGGCAGCTCCGGCGGCTGCCACTCTTCGATTTCAATCAACACCAGCAATGCGGCATCTCCGCCGTACTCTTTCGGTGCCTGATGAAAAGCCATCACATGTGGATGCTGAGCCAGCCACAGTGGCGTTTGTTGTTTAAGAATATGTTTGCCGTGCCCGTGCATGACACAGGTGCAAAAAACGTGTTCGCGGCGACAAGCGGCAATCAATGCCCCAAGCTCCTGTTTCGCCTGCATCTGCGTCAAGCCATGCAGATCGAGAAACAGCTCCGGCGAATAGTCCCCACGACGTAATTTTTTCAGCTCAAAATGGCTGACGTCTTCGCGCACGTATTTTACCGCGCCCTGTGTATTGAGCAGCGGCTGGAATTCATCAGAAAAATAGTGGCTGTTATCAGCCTGTTCCTGAAGCAGACGTTTAACCGGCACTTCGGTCACTTTTTTGCGGATCGGACGATGAACAATGGTG
The DNA here is from genome assembly GCF_045627565.1 of Lelliottia sp. Taxonomy (NCBI): domain Bacteria; kingdom Pseudomonadati; phylum Pseudomonadota; class Gammaproteobacteria; order Enterobacterales; family Enterobacteriaceae; genus Lelliottia; species Lelliottia sp. The sequence goes on from NZ_JAZQNX010000024.1 coordinate 9,220, forward strand.
TCCTGCGCGATTTGACGCGTCCCGCTCATGAGCTGGCGAAACAGCGTCTGATCCTCCTCGCTAAGCGATGTTTTCTTTTTCATTTTTGAGTCTCATCTCTTATTTCCCTTAGTTTACCTGAGGGAGGCGCAAGCAAAACGCATTTTTTCACCAGTCTCGCGCAGCGACAATGCTGATTTATCGCCGTCTTCATGGCAAACTAGCCGCCGAAAATTATGCAAGCATGCCCTGGAGAGAATAATGGATAAAATTTTTGTCGATGAAGCAGTAAACGAGCTGCATACCATTCAGGACATGTTGCGCTGGTCCGTTAGCCGCTTTAGCGCCGCCAATATCTGGTACGGTCACGGCACCGATAACCCGTGGGATGAGGCTGTGCAGCTCGTACTGCCGTCGCTCTATCTGCCGTTGGATATTCCTGAAGACATGCGCACTGCGCGCCTGACCTCCAGCGAAAAACACCGTATCGTTGAGCGTGTGATCCGTCGCGTGAACGAACGCATTCCGGTCGCGTATCTGACCAACAAAGCCTGGTTCTGCGGCCACGAATTTTATGTTGATGAACGCGTGCTGGTGCCGCGCTCACCGATTGGCGAGCTGATCAACAATCATTTCGCGGGTCTGATGGACCATCAGCCAGAACATATTCTGGATATGTGTACCGGTAGCGGTTGTATTGCGATCGCGTGCGCCTACGCTTACCCGGAAGCAGAAGTTGATGCGGTGGACATCTCGACTGACGCGCTGGCCGTCACCGAACACAACATCGAAGAGCACGGTTTGATTCATCATGTGACGCCGATCCGCTCCGATCTGTTCCGCGATTTGCCGAAGCTGCAATACGATCTGATTGTGACCAATCCGCCGTATGTGGATGCGGAAGACATGTCCGATCTGCCGAATGAATATCGCCACGAACCGGAACTCGGCCTGGCATCCGGTACAGATGGCCTGAAGCTGACGCGCCGCATTCTGGCCTGTGCACCGGATTATCTGACCGATGACGGTATTCTGATTTGTGAAGTCGGTAACAGCATGGTACATCTGATGGAGCAGTACCCGGAGGTGCCTTTCACCTGGCTCGAATTTGACAACGGTGGCGAGGGCGTCTTCATGCTGACCAAAGCGCAGCTTATCGCCGCGCGTGAATACTTCAGCATCTATAAAGATTAATCTTACGGGCTTCGGCCCGTTTCACCTGCTCAAACTGAGAACAACGATAACGGAGCCGTGATGGCAGGAAACAGTATTGGACAATTATTCCGCGTGACCACGTTTGGTGAGTCGCACGGACTGGCACTCGGATGCATCGTTGACGGCGTTCCGCCTGGCATCGAACTGACCGAAGCCGATTTACAACACGACCTTGACCGTCGCCGTCCGGGTACCTCGCGTTACACCACGCAGCGTCGCGAGCCTGACCAGGTCAAAATCCTCTCCGGCGTCTTTGAAGGGCGCACCACGGGCACCAGTATCGGCCTCCTGATTGAAAATACCGACCAGCGTTCTCAGGATTACGGCGCGATTAAAGATGTTTTCCGCCCAGGTCACGCTGATTACACCTACGAGCAAAAATTTGGTTTCCGTGATTATCGCGGCGGCGGTCGTTCATCTGCGCGCGAAACCGCGATGCGCGTTGCGGCAGGTGCGATTGCGAAAAAATATCTGGCACAGAAATTTGGCATCGTGATCCGCGGCTGTCTGACCCAAATGGGCGATATTCCGCTGGCCATTAAAGACTGGGATCTGGTTGAACAGAACCCGTTCTTCTGTGCCGATGCGGACAAAATCGACGCGCTGGACGAGCTGATGCGCGCCCTGAAAAAAGAGGGCGACTCCATTGGCGCTAAAGTCACCGTTGTTGCTGATGGCGTGCCGCCAGGCTTAGGCGAACCAGTGTTTGACCGTCTGGATGCTGATATCGCGCACGCGATGATGAGCATTAACGCCGTGAAAGGCGTGGAGATTGGCGACGGTTTTGAGGTCGTTGCACTACGCGGCAGTCAGAATCGCGATGAAATCACCGCGCAAGGTTTCCAGAGCAATCATGCGGGCGGTATTTTGGGCGGCATCAGCAGCGGTCAGCAGATCGTGGCTAATATTGCACTGAAACCCACTTCCAGCATTACGGTGCCTGGACACACGATTAATCGCGCGGGCGAAGAAGTTGAAATGATCACCAAAGGCCGTCACGATCCTTGCGTGGGTATCCGCGCGGTGCCGATTGCTGAAGCCATGCTCGCGATCGTGCTGATGGATCATTTCATGCGCCAGCGCGCGCAGAATGCGGATGTGATTCCCCCTCTTCCACGCTGGTAACCATGAAAAAAACCGCAATTGCTCTGCTGGCACTGCTCGCCAGTGGAGCCAGTCTGGCAGCCACTCCGTGGCAAAAAATTACCCATCCGGTGGCGGGCAGCGCGCAATCGATCGGCGCGTTTTCTAACGGATGCATCGTTGGCGCGCAGGAATTGCCGCTGCAGTCCGATACCTATCAGGTGATGCGAACCGATCAGCGCCGTTACTTTGGTCATCCTGATCTGGTGATGTTTATCCAGCGTCTGGGTAACCGGGTTCACGACCTGGGGCTGGGGACGATGCTGATTGGCGATATGGGCATGCCAGCGGGCGGTCGCTTTAATGGCGGACACGCCAGCCACCAGTCGGGGCTTGATGTCGATATTTTCCTGCAATTGCCAAGAACACGCTGGAGTTCCGCACAGCTGCTTAAACCTCAGGCGCTGGATTTGGTGGCGCGTGACGGTAAAAATGTTGTGCCGTCACTGTGGACGCCCGATGTGTTCAGTCTGATCAAAGTGGCCGCAAAAGATAACGATGTGACGCGTATTTTCGTCAATCCGGCGATCAAACAGCAACTCTGTCTGGATGCCGGAACGGATCGCGACTGGTTAAGCAAAGTTCGCCCATGGTTCCAGCATCGCGCGCACATGCATGTCCGCTTGCGTTGCCCGGCGAACAGTCTGGAGTGCGAAGATCAGCCATTACCACCGCCTGGCGACGGCTGTGGTGCCGAACTGCAAAGTTGGTTTGAACCTGCCAAACCTGGAACCACACAGCCTGAGAAGAAGACACCGCCTCCGTTGCCGCCTTCCTGCCAGGCGCTACTGGATGAGCATGTACTGTAATGGATAATTTCGTCGATCTTTTCATGGTGTCACCGCTGTTGCTGGCGGTGCTTTTTTTGGTCGCCATGCTGGCCGGTTTTATTGATGCGCTGGCGGGCGGTGGGGGATTATTAACGGTCCCCGCGCTGTTGGCGGTGGGCATGAGCCCTGCGCAGGCGTTGGCAACCAATAAGCTCCAAGCCTGCGGTGGATCTCTTTCTGCCTCCATCTATTTTATTCGCCGCAAAGTCGTTAGCCTTGCCGATCAGAAGCTCAATATTCTGATGACGTTTATCGGTTCAACGTCAGGTGCGCTGCTGGTTCAGCACGTCCAGTCCGATATTTTGCGCCAAATTTTACCGATTCTGGTTATCTGTATTGGTCTCTATTTTTTACTCATGCCAAAGCTTGGGGAAGAAGACCGACAGCGTCGCTTGCACGGCTTGCCGTTCGCCCTGATTGCGGGCGGTTGCGTCGGTTTTTACGACGGATTCTTTGGCCCTGGCGCGGGTTCATTTTATGCGCTGGCGTTTGTCACGCTGGCCGGTTTTAATCTCGCCAAATCCACAGCGCACGCCAAAGTGCTGAATGCGACCTCCAATCTCGGCGGCCTGCTGCTGTTTATCATTGGTGGCAAAGTTATCTGGGCCACCGGTTTTGTGATGATGGTGGGGCAGTTTTTAGGCGCGCGCGTAGGCTCTCGCCTGGTATTAAGCAAAGGGCAAAAACTCATTCGTCCCATGATCGTAATTGTGTCGGCGGTGATGAGCGCCAAACTTCTTTATGACAGCCACGGACAGGAGATCCTCCACTGGTTGGGGATGAACTCATGAACAGTACGCATAATTATGAACAGCTGATTGACATCTTTGACGGCTGTTTCGCTGATGATTTTAATACCCGTCTGATTAAAGGCGACGACGAACCGATCTATCTTCCTGCTGATGCCGACGTACCGTACAACCGGATTGTGTTTGCGCATGGCTTTTATGCCAGCGGGTTGCATGAGATTTCTCACTGGTGTATTGCCGGGAAAGCGCGTCGCGAGCTGGTAGACTTTGGTTACTGGTACTGCCCGGACGGGCGTGACGCGGCGACGCAGGGGCAGTTTGAAGATGTGGAAGTCAAACCCCAGGCGTTCGACTGGCTGTTCTGTGTGGCGGCAGGTTTTCCGTTCAACGTCAGCTGTGACAACCTCGAAGGCGATTGTGAGCCGGACAGAATTACCTTCCAGCGCCGCGTTCATGCGCAGGTAATGGAATATCTTGAGAAAGGCATCCCGGAACGTCCGGCGCGTTTCATCAAAGCATTGCAGAATTATTATCACACGCCGGAATTAAAGGCGGAACACTTCCCATGGCCGGAAGATATTTAACTGAGGAAAGAAGATGATCGCAGAATTTGAATCACGCATTCTGGCGCTAATTGATGGCATGGTAGAGCACGCCAGTGACGATGAACTGTTTGCCAGCGGTTATCTGCGTGGTCACCTGACGCTTGCTGTAGCGGAGCTGGAAGCGGGCGACGATCACTCGCCTGAAGCCGTTCATGCTGCCGTGGGTCGTGGTCTTGAAAAAGCCATCCAGGCAGGTGAGCTTTCTCCACGCGACCAGTCTCTGGTGCTGGATATGTGGGATAACCTCTTCGAACAGGCAAAATCGCAGTAAGTTTTTGCTGTTGTGAAAACCCTCTCCCTCAGGAGAGGGAGCAGCCCACGCTTTATTTCACTGCTTTCCCTTTCAGTAATTTCCGTACCCACAAACGATTCGGACTCAGACCCGCAAGCGTCGTACTGTCCATTGGAATCGGTTCTTCGCTCATTTGTGATGCCAGAATTTCTGCCAGCAGCGGGGCAGTACACAAGCCGCGTGACCCCAGCGCACCCTGCATAAAGAGACCTGGATACACCGGCGCTGTGATGGCTGTTTCGGGGTTTTCGGCAAGATCCTGATATTCCGTTAGCGTCGATGCGTAATCCGGCACATTCCCGACCATCGGCAAGTGATCGCGCGTCGCGCACCGCACGCCACAGCGGGCATCGGAGTCAGAAATATCGACCTCTTTTGCCCATTCGGCCTTCGGGAAGCAATCCACTAAACGCTGACGATTTTGCTGCTGATCGGCCTCGCTGTAGCGCATTTCTGTCTGGCCGCGATGATAGCTAGCGCCTATGCAATGATGACCATTTTCCGGGTTCTGCGGCGTTAAATAGCCGTCATAACACAGCACCTGACGGAGTTTTTCGAGCTGCAAAGTTGTGGGAATGTGACTGACCTGACCGCCAACCGGATAAACGGGTAACTTTTCTGTTTGCGAAAAGTCGCTGATGCGATGGCCGTTAGCCAGCACAACGCTTGAGTGCTGGGCATCAGCGCCATTGTTGAACCGCAATTGCCAGTCACCTTGCTGATGATTCAAAGAGTCCAGGTGATAGCCGTAGTGCACAGCCAGCCCGCGAGACTGCGCCAGGTTTATCACCGCAGCGGTCAGTTCAGCCGGGCATAACCAGCCGCCTTCAGGATAGTGAATGCCACCGCAGCCGGTTGGCAGACCGGTATTGTCCTGAACCTGCTGCGCATCAACCGCTGCAGCGATTTGCTCCGGTAAACCCAGTGAAAGCATCTGGTCTATTTTTTGTTGGCTTTTTTCATCCCAGCCAAGCTGCGTCACGCCGCACCAGTCGTGTGCGTAAGAAACGGGAAGGGCGTCATAGAGGCGACGAGCAAAGGTAAATGCCGCTGGGAAAAACTGACTGATTGCCGGGTCGTGAGCGCTCAGAAGCGGATACAACGCGCCCTGACGGTTGCCGGATGCGCCTTTTGCCGGTGATTTGTCGGCGCAGTAGAGCGTCACGCGCCAGCCGCGCTGAAGTAGTGCGAAGGCAAGCAGTGCGCTGGCAATGCCGCCGCCAATAATCGCCGTTTCACGGTTTTCAACGCCACTGCGAGTAAACCAGGGGGCGCGGGTGGGAAGGGCATTGTCCTGCGCCATGACGCCCGTCAGCATTTCGCGCTTGCGGCCAAAACCTTTGCATTTTTGCATGGTAAAACCGGCATCCTGCAAACCGCGACGTACAAATCCGGCGCAAGTAAATGTTGCCAAAGTTGCACCGGGGCGAGCCAGACGCGCCATTGCAGCGAATAAATGCTCGCTCCACATGTCCGGATTTTTGGCCGGCGCAAAACCATCTAAAAACCAGGCGTCGACCTTTTGATTGAGAGAGTCGTCGAGTTGGTCGGTCAGTGCATTGATATCCCCGAACCACAAATCGAGTGTGACTCTGCCTTCATCAAGTAACAGGCGGTGGCATCCACCGAGTGGCAACGGCCATTGCGTTTGTAATTGTTCAGCCCACTGTGCCAGCTCTGGCCAATGCTGATGCGCTAGTTTGAGATCGTGACCGGTGAGCGGATATTTCTCAAAACTGATGAAATGTAATCTTTGTAGCGTAGCCTCGGGGTGGTCAGCGCGGAACTGGTCAAACGCCTGCCAGAGGGTGAGGAAGTTTAAACCGGTGCCAAAACCGCTCTCCGCCACGACAAACTGGCTGCGGGGATGGAGGGGGAAGCGCGCGTTGAGGTGGTTTCCATCCAGAAAAACATAACGGGTCTCTTCCAGCCCGTTATCATTAGAGAAATAGACATCGTCGAAATCTCGGGAAACAGGTGTACCCTCAGCGTTGAACTCAAGGTTAGCGGGTTGTACGACGTTTTGTTTCACGTAAGTTACTCGTCTGACAGGCAGTGGCATGATCTTAACGATGTGCGTCCGCTGGTGCAAATTTCCGCAGAAATTGGCTGATCGGACTTGTTCAGCGTACAAGTGTACGCTATTGTGCCAGTCGAAACTTTCATAGTGCGACTTATAGAGGTATTGAATGAAACGTGCAGTGATTACTGGCTTGGGCATCGTTTCCAGCATCGGTAACAACCAGCAGGAAGTCCTGGCATCTCTGCGTGAAGGACGCTCCGGGATCACTTTCTCTGAAGAGTTTAAAGATTCAGGTATGCGTAGCCACGTATGGGGTAACGTCAAACTGGACACCACCGGTTTGATTGACCGTAAAGTGGTTCGTTTCATGAACGATGCCTCTATTTATGCTTATCTCTCCATGCAGGAAGCGATTGCTGATGCTGGCCTGAGCGAAGACGTTTATCAGAGCAACCCACGTGTGGGTCTGATTGCAGGTTCCGGCGGGTCTTCAAAAGCACAGGTTTTCGGCGCTGACGCAATGCGTAGCCCGCGTGGCCTGAAAGCAGTCGGTCCGTACGTTGTGACCAAAGCTATGGGTTCAGCGGTTTCCGCGTGCCTGGCAACGCCATTCAAAATTCACGGCGTAAACTATTCCATCAGCTCTGCCTGTGCGACCTCTGCACACTGTATTGGCAACGCAGTTGAACAAATTCAACTGGGTAAACAGGACATCGTCTTTGCCGGCGGCGGCGAAGAGCTGGGCTGGGAAATGGCCTGTGAGTTTGATGCGATGGGCGCACTGTCCACCAAATACAACGAAACGCCAGAAAAAGCGTCCCGTACCTATGATGCACACCGCGACGGTTTCGTTATCGCGGGCGGCGGCGGTATGGTTGTCGTTGAAGAGCTGGAACATGCCTTGGCTCGTGGCGCACACATTTATGCTGAAATCGTGGGTTACGGTGCAACGTCAGATGGCGCAGACATGGTCGCTCCATCCGGTGAAGGCGCAGTGCGCTGCATGAAGATGGCGATGCAAGGTCTGGATACCCCGATCGATTACCTGAACTCCCACGGCACTTCTACGCCAGTAGGCGACGTGAAAGAGCTGGGTGCTATTTGTGAAGTGTTCGGCGACAACAGCCCGGCCATTTCCGCCACCAAAGCGATGACCGGCCACTCTTTGGGTGCCGCTGGCGTTCAGGAAGCGATTTACTCGCTGCTGATGCTGGAACATGGCTTTATCGCACCAAGCATCAACGTTGAAGAACTGGACGAGAAGGCTGCGGGTCTGAACATCGTGACCAAGCCAACTGAGCAGACGCTGACAACCGTTATGTCTAACAGCTTCGGCTTCGGCGGGACCAACGCCACGCTGGTTATGCGTAAACTGAAAGCGTAAGTTTTCCGTATCACGTCAAGCATCATGTAAAAAGGGAGCCAGATGGCTCCCTTTTTGTGCATTCATTTCGGTGTCATGCTGCTCAGCGCCGACGATAGCTCAACGCGCTGTCTCAGCGAATCTATCGCATCCGCGCGAGTATTTGCGCTGCGGTTAAATCACAATCCACACGATCGCCAGCGCAATCATTAGGGCAATGAACATCAGCCCTGGGCGCGCGGACATTGATTTGAGTGTTTCCACCACAGGCGCAAACAGCGGGCTGTAGATGGGCTGGATATTGCGGGCTTCTGGCACACCCGATTCACGTTCAGCGCGGCGGACAAAGATCTGATTGAGGAGATCCTGCACCTGCGCGGTCGTCAGCACCGCTTGCGGCGTCACCTGCCAGTTTTGTTGCGCGTAATCACGCATCGCGTCAAATTCCCGTGGCTCAAGCGGCTGTTTTAGCGCCGCTTGCAAGGTGTGCAGCGTTGGCGCGCTTTGCGTGCTCAACGTCTGACGCGCCTGTAGCCAGGTCACCAGATGGGTAAACTGTTTGGCCGGGATCAACTCGCCATCTTTAACGCCAGAAAGTTCCAGCATGGATTGCCAGATGAGCTTCGTGGGCTCCCCGGTCGCAGCGGCGAGTTTTGTCACCATCTGCTTGAGCGTGTTGTGCTCTGCAGGCAAGAGCGGGCGTTCTGTCGCCGGGCGCGTTTGCGGCTGCGGAATCGACATTTCATTGTTTTGCAGCAGCGTTAGCACGGTTTTTAGCTGATCCGGCGTCAGTTGACTCAGCGCCGTCTGGCCAAATTGCTGACGAATAAAATCACTCACCGCCTGGCGATTATTTCCCTGACCTAATAGCTCGGTCAGTTGCGAGATGGTCTGGCGTGTCGTGTGATTTTGTAGCGCGGTGTTCAGGCGCGTATTCAGGTTTTGTTCCGCCGCCGGAAAGTGGCGCGACAACAATGGCGCATCGCTTTTCAGCCCGAGTTCGTGTTTGACCCCAGCCCACACTTCAGCGTTCTGCTGCGAGGTGAGTGCAACCAGACGGATGATCAGACGCTCCAGCACGGTGCGCTGCAGCGTAGAAAGCGGTTGTTCGCCAACGGCTGAGGGAACTCCCGGGCCATCACCTGGAGGGCGCGGCGGCGTACCTGAAATGGGCTGCATCGTCATAAATCCTTAAAGTCGTTACTCACCGTAATCCAGGCCAGCTGTACGTATATGCCTGGGGGCGAGATTATGGCACACTTGCCCGGTTAACTTCCTCTCAAACAGGTACTCAGACGTGAAAATCCTCGTTGACGAAAATATGCCTTACGCTCGCGAGCTCTTCAGCCGCCTGGGCGAGGTTAAGGCTGTTCCTGGTCGTCCTATTCCGGTTGCTGAACTCGATGATGCGGATGCTCTGATGGTGCGGTCCGTGACCAAAGTGAATGAGACGCTGCTGGCCGGAAAAGGCATCAAGTTTGTGGGTACCGCAACGGCGGGAACCGATCATGTGGATGATGCCTGGCTCGCAAAAGCCGGTATTGGATTTTCAGCCGCACCCGGCTGTAACGCCATTGCGGTGGTGGAATACGTTTTCTCGTCGTTGCTGATGTTAGGTGAGCGCGATGGTTTTGCGCTTCAGGACCGCACCGTGGGCATCGTCGGTGTCGGTAACGTTGGCGGACGCCTGCAAAAACGTCTCGAAGCATTGGGCATTCGTACGCTGCTGTGCGATCCGCCGCGCGCCGATCGCGGTGATGAAGGCGATTTCCGCACCCTTGATGAACTGGTCGAGCACGCGGATGTGATCACCTTTCATACGCCGCTGTTTAAAGACGGTGCGTATAAAACGTTCCATCTGGCCGACGAGACGCTGATTCGTCGTCTCAAGCCTGGCGCTATTCTGATAAATGCCTGCCGTGGCCCGGTTGTGGATAATGCGGCATTGCTGAAATGCCTGGAAGAGGGGCAAAATCTCAGCGTTGTGCTGGATGTCTGGGAGCCAGAGCCGGATCTCAACGTGGCGCTGTTGAATCGCGTTGATGTGGCAACCGCACATATCGCGGGCTACACGCTGGAAGGTAAAGCGCGCGGCACAACGCAGGTCTTTGAGGCCTATAGCGCGTTTATCGGCAATGCACAGCAGGTGGCGCTTGATACGCTGCTGCCCGCGCCGGAATTTGGTCGCATTACGCTGCATGGCCCGCTCGATGAGTCTTCGCTAAAAAGGCTGGTGCATTTAGTGTATGATGTGCGCCGCGATGACGCGCTGCTGCGAAAAGTAGCAGGAATTCCAGGTGAGTTTGACAAGCTGCGCAAGAATTATCTCGAGCGCCGCGAATGGTCTTCTTTGTATGTGATTTGTGACGATGCCGATGCGGCAGCGTTATTGAATAATCTCGGGTTTAACGCCGTTCATAACCCGGCGCGTTAATGTCTTCTTAATGCTCCCTGCCGGATAATCTGGCGGGGACGCTTATTTATTTCTGGAGTACACCACCATGTCTGAAGGCTGGAATATTGCCGTACTGGGTGCCACTGGCGCTGTGGGCGAAGCCCTGCTCGAAACACTTGCGGAGCGTCAGTTCCCGGTGGGAGAAATTTTTGCACTGGCGCGCGCAGAAAGCGCGGGTGAAGGGCTGCGGTATGAAGGAAAAACGGTGCGCGTTCAGGATGTCGCACAGTTTGACTGGTCGCAAGCCCAACTGGCGTTCTTTGCTGCGGGCGCTGAGGCATCAGCCGCTTACGCCGATGAAGCCGCCAACGCGGGATGTTTAGTTATCGATCTGAGCGGCCATTTTGCGCTGGAGCCTGACGTTCCATTGATCGTGCCGGACGTAAACCCGTTTGTGCTGGCTGATTACCGCAATCGCAATATTATCGCCGTACCGGATAGCCTGACCAGCCAGCTCCTGACTGCGCTCAAACCGCTGATCGACGATGGCGGTTTATCGCGTATTTCAGTGACCAACCTGCTTTCTGTCTCCGCGCGCGGTAAAAAAGCCGTCGACGCGTTAGCCGGGCAGAGTGCGAAACTCCTGAACGGTATTCCGGTTGATGAGGATGATTTTTTTGGCCGTCAACTGGCGTTCAATATGATGCCAATCCTGCCGGATCGCGAAGGTAGCGTGCGCGAAGAACGTCGTATCGTTGAAGAGACGCGGAAAGTGATGCAGGACGAAGGCCTGATGGTTTCCGTCAGTTGCGTGCAGTCTCCGGTGTTTTACGGTCATGCACAGATGGTGAGCTTTGAAGCGCTGCGCCCGCTGGCCGCCGACGAAGCCCGCGAAGCGTTTGAACGCTGCGAAGATATCTCCCTCAGCGACGAAACCGAATTCCCGACCCAGGTAGGGGATGCAACCGGCAGTGCGCATCTTTCCGTCGCCTGCGTGCGTAATAACTACGGCGTGCCGGGCGAAGTACAGTTCTGGTCGGTTGCCGATAACGTTCGTTTTGGTGGTGCGCTAATGGCCGTCAAAATCGCTGAGAAACTGGTGCAGGAGTATCTGTACTGATGTCGGGAGTGGAACTCAAGCCGGTTCATAGAATTGCCCTTGGAATTGAGTACGATGGCAGTAAATACTATGGCTGGCAGCGTCAAAATGAAGTGCGTAGCGTTCAGGAAAAACTGGAAAAAGCGCTTTCTCAGGTGGCGAATCAACCGATCGCTGTCTATTGCGCGGGTCGGACTGATGCCGGCGTGCACGGTACCGGACAGGTTGTGCATTTTGAAACCACGTCGGTGCGTAAAGACGCTGCATGGACGCTAGGCGTAAATGCGAATTTACCTGGTGACATCGCCGTGCGCTGGGTGAAAGATGTGCCGGATGATTTTCACGCGCGTTTCAGCGCCACGGCGCGTCGCTATCGCTACATCATCTACAATCAGCGCCTTCGCCCGGCAGTACTTGGTCAGGGTGTGACGCACTTTTACGAGCCTTTGGATGCGGAGCGTATGCAACGTGCAGCGCAATCGCTGATTGGTGAAAATGACTTTACCTCGTTTCGCGCGGTGCAGTGCCAGTCGCGCACGCCGTGGCGAAACGTGATGCACATAAACGTCAGCCGTTATGGCGCGTATGTGGTGGTGGATATCAAAGCAAATGCCTTTGTACATCATATGGTGCGGAATATTGTTGGCAGCCTGATGGAAGTGGGCGCCGGACACCAGCCGGAGAGCTGGATTGCAGAACTGCTGGCAGCGAAGGACAGAACGCTTGCGGCAGCAACGGCGAAAGCGGAAGGCTTGTATCTGGTTTCTGTTGATTATCCAGAACGTTTTGACCTTCCAAAACCGCCAATGGGCCCGCTGTTTTTAGCGGACTAACGCAGTTGCAATTAAGGCTTAACCAATATGGACGTAATACATTTTATCATCGATTTCATTCTGCATATCGATGTGCATTTGGCAGAACTGGTCGCGCAGTATGGCGTCTGGGTTTATGCCATTCTGTTCCTGATTTTGTTCTGTGAAACCGGCCTGGTGGTGACACCGTTTTTGCCGGGCGATTCACTGCTGTTCGTCGCGGGTGCGCTTTCAGCGCTACCGACCAACGATCTGAATGTGCACCTGATGGTGATGCTCATGATCGTTGCGGCGATTATCGGCGATGCGGTGAATTACACTATTGGACGGCTGTTTGGTGAAAAGCTGTTCAGTAATCCAGATTCGAAGATCTTCCGTCGCAGCTATTTAGACAAAACGCACGCGTTCTATGCACGGCATGGGGGCAAGACCATTATCCTGGCGCGTTTTGTCCCGATCGTGAGAACGTTTGCCCCGTTTGTGGCGGGAATGGGGCATATGTCCTATCGTCATTTTGCGGCGTATAACGTGATCGGCGCGCTGCTGTGGGTTCTGCTGTTTACCTATGCAGGCTACATCTTTGGCGATCTGCCGATCGTGCAGGAAAATCTTAAGTTATTGATTGTTGCTATCATTGTGCTCTCGGTTCTGCCGGGTGTGGTCGAAATCATTCGACACAAACGAGCAGCAGCAAAGCAAGCGAAGTAAGTACGCATTTGCGGTTCGACCACTTTTTTATCCAAAGTTTCGGGCTGTTATGTTTTAATGTGCAACATTCATGGTCTGTTTGTGGCAAAAATGGCATTATGCGCCGCTTACAGCAAAACTGGCATACGACCAGGTTCAGGCAGAAAGGTTATCAATGAGCTGGATTGAACGAATTAAAAGCAACATAGCCCCCACCCGTAAGGCGAGTATTCCTGAAGGGGTGTGGACCAAGTGTGATAGCTGCGGCCAGGTTCTGTACCGCGCTGAGCTGGAACGCAATCTTGAGGTTTGCCCGAAGTGTGACCATCACATGCGTATGTCGGCGCGTAATCGCCTGCATAGCTTGCTGGATGAAGGCACGATGGTAGAGCTGGGCAGTGAACTTGAGCCGAAAGATCTGCTGAAGTTCCGTGACTCTAAGAAATACAAAGACCGCATCGCTTCTGCACAAAAAGAGACCGGCGAGAAAGATGCGCTGGTGGTGATGAAAGGCACTCTGCACGAGATGCCAGTTGTCGCTGCAGCCTTTGAGTTCTCCTTTATGGGGGGCTCGATGGGTTCTGTCGTGGGCGCGCGTTTCATCCGCGCCGTTGAGCAGGCACTGGAAGACAACTGTCCGCTGATCTGCTTCTCCGCCTCGGGTGGCGCGCGTATGCAGGAAGCGCTGATGTCCCTGATGCAGATGGCGAAAACCTCTGCGGCACTGGGCAAAATGCAGGAACGCGGTCTGCCGTATATCTCCGTACTGACTGACCCAACCATGGGCGGCGTGTCGGCGAGCTTCGCGATGCTTGGCGATCTGAACATCGCTGAACCGAAAGCGCTGATTGGCTTTGCCGGTCCGCGTGTTATCGAGCAAACCGTACGTGAGAAATTGCCGCCTGGCTTCCAGCGCAGTGAATTCCTCATCCAAAAAGGCGCAATTGATATGATCGTTCGCCGTCCGGAAATGCGCCTGAAACTGGCGAGTGTCCTGGCGAAGCTGATGAATCTCCCTGCGCCGAGCCCGGATGAACCACGCGAAAGCGTCGTTGTACCGGATCAGGAACCCGAAGCCTGATAACTTGAAAGGGCAGGGCCAAACGGCGCTGCCCTTTTGCTTTCTCACCGTAACTGAAAAGTGCGTATCATGGAAAACAACAGCATTCCCCAAGCCACGTCGCCCCTGGTCACGTGGCTTTCTTATCTGGAAAACCTGCACAGTAAAACCATCGATATGGGGCTTGAACGCGTCAGCCAGGTGGCGGCTCGCCTTCATGTGTTGAAGCCTGCGCCGTTTGTTTTCACCGTGGCTGGTACCAACGGTAAAGGCACCACCTGCCGCACGCTAGAATCTATGCTGATGGCCGCAGGGTATAAGGTCGGCGTGTACAGCTCTCCGCACCTGGTGCGTTACACCGAGCGCGTTCGCATTCAAAATACCGAGCTGCCAGAGTCTGCACACACCGCCTCTTTTGCCGAAATCGAAGCGGCGCGTGGTGAGATCTCCTTATCTTATTTCGAGTACGGCACGCTCTCGGCGCTGTGGCTGTTTAAGCAGGCGAAGCTGGACGTGGTGATTCTGGAAGTGGGTCTCGGCGGGCGTCTTGATGCGACCAATATGGTTGATCCCGATGTTTCGGTGGTCACCAGCATCGCCCTGGATCATATCGACTGGTTGGGACCGGATCGTGAAAGTATTGGTCGTGAAAAAGCGGGCATTTTCCGGGCGAATAAACCGGCAGTCGTGGGCGAGCCTGATATGCCGCACACCATCGCCGATGTGGCGCAAGAAAAGGGCGCTCTCCTGCTGCGTCGGGGTGTTGACTGGCAGTATGACGTGAAGGAAAACGACTGGCGCTTTACTGATGCGCAGGGTGTGCTTGAGCATCTTCCGCTCCCGCATGTCCCTCAGCCCAATGCCGCCACCGCGCTGGCGGCGATTCGAGCGAGCGGGTTGAACGTCAGCGAGCAGGCTATCCGCGACGGTATTCAAAACGCCATGCTTCCGGGACGTTTCCAGATAGTGAGTGAATCACCGCGTTTGATTCTGGATGTTGCACACAACCCGCACGCTGCTGGCTATCTCGCAGAACGCCTTAAATCATTGCCAAAAAACGGGCGCGTTCTGGCGGTTATCGGTATGCTTCATGATAAAGATATTGGCGGTACGCTGGCCTGCATGGAGAGTGTTGTCGATTGCTGGTATTGTGCTCCACTGGAAGGGCCACGCGGTGCGACTGCTGAACAGCTGATGGAACATATCAGCGCAGGAACCGCCTACGAAAGCGTGGCGCAGGCGTGGCATGCGGCGATGGCCGATGCTAAACCTGAAGATACCGTGCTGGTATGTGGATCATTCCATACCGTTGCACATGTCATGGAAGTGATGGACGCGGGGAGAACCAGTGGCGAGTAAGTTTCAGAACCGTTTGACAGGCACCATTGTGTTGGTTGCGCTGGGAGTGATTATTCTTCCTGGCCTGTTGGATGGGCAAAAAAAACATTATCAGGATGAGTTTGCGGCAATCCCACTGGTGCCAAAACCAGGCGATCGTGATGAACCTGACATGTTACCTGCGGCAACGCAGGCGCTGCCAGCACAGCCGCCAGAAGGTGCCGCAGAAGAAGTGCGCGCCGGAGACGCGGCAGCGCCATCGCTCGATGCCACTCGCTTAACCGGCAATGGCAGTAATGAACTGGATCCTGCCGCAGAACCGGTGGTGCAACCAAAGCCTGTCGAGAAGGCAAAACCTGTCGAAAAACCTCAACCAAAACCGCTGCGTGACAAAGCCAGCGAGCAAATCGCTGCCGCTACGGAAGTACCGCCGGAAAAACCGGTCCAGGAAGAAAAACCTGCCCCAACCGGAAAAGCCTACGTTGTGCAGTTGGGCGCGTTGAAAAATGCCGATAAAGTCAATGAAGTCGTGGGTAAATTACGCGGCGCAGGATATCGCGTTTACACTTCACCTTCGACGCCAGTGCAGGGTAAAATTACCCGCATTCTCGTTGGCCCGGATGCCTCAAAAGACAAACTGAAAGGGTCGCTTGGCGAGCTGAAGCAGATTTCCGGTCTGAGCGGCGTGGTGATGAATTACAGTGCGAACTGATTGGCCTTAATCCGTCCCTCTTGCTAAAAAAGGGGCAGAAAACCGTCCCATTTCTCCTTTGAAAAGGGGGGGGACGGTCAGAGGAGAAGGTCCAGGCATCCGTCCGAAGAGACGTAAGAAGCCCTCGGCGTTGAACATTTTTTCAGCGCCTTTTTTATTTACGCGGGGGAAGGAAATCCCTACGCAAACGTTTTCTTTTTCTGTTAGAATTCGCCCCGAACTGGATGACAGGGCGTTTAATCGTGGGACATATATGGTCTGGATTGATTACGCCATCATTGCGGTGATTGGTTTTTCCTGTCTGGTTAGCCTGATCCGTGGCTTTGTTCGTGAAGCGTTATCGCTGGTGACTTGGGGTTGTGCTTTCTTTGTTGCCAGTCATTACTACACGTACCTGTCCGTCTGGTTCACGGGCTTTGAAGATGAACTGGTTCGAAATGGGATCGCCATCGCGGTGCTGTTTGTCGCGACGCTGCTCGTCGGCGCTATCGTCAATTACGTGATAGGTCAGCTGGTCGAGAAAACCGGTCTGTCAGGAACGGACAGAGTGTTGGGGATCTGTTTTGGTGCGTTGCGAGGCGTGCTGATTGTGGCCGCGATACTGTTCTTCCTTGATACCTTTACCGGGGTTTCAAAAGGTGAAGACTGGCAGAAATCGCAGTTGATACCACAGTTCAGCTTCATCATCAGATGGTTCTTTGACTATCTGCAAAGCTCGTCGAGTTTCTTGCCCAGGGTCTAACCCTGAGATGTGGCTTAGAGTTTGGTTTAATAGGCTACGCGTTCGCTCCGGTTGTTGTGCGCTCTCCGCGCTCAACCTGCCTGCGACAATGACGCCTACTAAACCAAGCTCTTAACGAGGAAAAGACGAATGTGCGGTATTGTCGGTATCGCCGGTTTCATGCCGGTAAACCAGTCTATTTATGACGCGTTATCGGTGCTTCAGCACCGTGGTCAGGATGCAGCGGGTATCATCACGATTGATGCAAATAACTGCTTCCGTTTACGCAAAGCGAATGGCCTGGTCAACGATGTGTTTGAAGCCCGCCATATGCAGCGCCTGCAAGGCAACATGGGTGTTGGTCACGTTCGTTATCCTACTGCTGGCAGTTCCAGCGCTTCTGAAGCACAGCCTTTTTATGTGAACTCACCGTACGGTATTACGCTTGCCCACAATGGCAATCTGACCAATGCGCATGAGCTACGTAAAAAGCTCTTCGAAGAGAAACGTCGCCACATTAACACCACTTCTGATTCAGAAATCCTGCTCAATATCTTCGCCAGTGAGCTGGATAACTTCCGCCATTATCCGCTGGAAGCAGACAACATTTTTGCCGCGATTGCCGCGACGAATCGTCTGATTCGTGGCGCTTACGCCTGCGTCGCGATGATCATCGGCCACGGTATGGTGGCCTTTCGCGACCCGAACGGTATTCGTCCGCTGGTGCTGGGTAAACGCGATCTGGGTGATGGCCGAACCGAATACATGGTTGCCTCCGAGAGCGTGGCGCTGGACACATTGGGCTTTGAATTTCTGCGCGACGTTGCGCCGGGTGAAGCGGTGTACGTTACCGAAAAAGGCCAGCTGTTTACCCGCCAGTGTGCGGAAAACCCGGTCAGCAATCCGTGCCTGTTTGAGTACGTTTACTTCGCACGCCCAGACTCCTTTATCGATAAAATTTCTGTGTACAGCGCGCGCGTTAACATGGGAACTAAACTCGGTGAAAAAATTGCTCGCGAGTGGGATGATCTGGATATCGACGTAGTCATTCCGATTCCGGAAACTTCCTGCGATATCGCACTGGAAATGGCGCGTATTCTGGGTAAACCGTACCGCCAGGGCTTTGTGAAAAACCGCTACGTTGGCCGTACCTTTATCATGCCGGGTCAGCAGCTGCGCCGTAAATCAGTGCGGCGCAAGCTGAACGCCAACCGCGCTGAGTTCCGTGATAAGAACGTATTGCTGGTGGATGACTCTATCGTGCGTGGCACTACCTCTGAGCAGATTATTGAGATGGCGCGTGAAGCCGGTGCGAAAAAAGTCTACCTGGCCTCTGCAGCACCCGAAATTCGCTTCCCGAATGTGTACGGCATCGATATGCCAACGGCGAACGAACTGATTGCGCATGGTCGTGAAGTCGACGAAATTCGTCAGATAATCGGTGCTGACGGTCTGATTTTCCAGGATCTGGATGATTTGATTGACGCGGTTCGTGCCGAGAATCCGGATATTCAGCAGTTTGAATGTTCCGTGTTTAACGGCATTTACGTGACCAAAGATGTTGATCAGCAATATCTGGATTATCTGGATTCGCTGCGCAATGACGACGTTAAAGCCGTTCAGATGCAAAACGATCTCGAAAGTTTAGAGATGCACAACGAGGGCTAATCCCTTCGCAAGTGAGGGCGCTGGCCCTCACTTGCAACTCCCCGCAAAATCCTGCAAAGTCTGCCCTGATACAAGAAAGGGCGAAATTATGAAACGACTCATCGTAGGGATCTCAGGTGCCAGTGGCGCAATTTACGGCGTACGCCTGCTACAAGTGCTGCGCGACGTGCCAGAGGTCGAAACCCATCTGGTGATGAGTCAGGCTGCGCGCCAGACTTTGACGCTCGAAACCGATTTTTCTCTGCGCGATGTTCAGGCTCTGGCAAACGTTGTGCACGATGCCCGTGATATCGCCGCCAGCATCTCTTCCGGCTCCTATAAAACGGCTGGCATGGTTATCTTGCCTTGCTCAATCAAAACTCTTTCTGGCGTTGTGAACAGCTATACTGACACGTTGGTGACACGTGCGGCGGATGTGGTGCTTAAAGAGCGCCGTCCACTGGTGCTGTGCGTGCGTGAAACTCCGTTGCATTTGGGGCATTTGCGTTTGATGACGCAGGCAGCCGAACTCGGTGCGGTCATTATGCCGCCGGTCCCGGCGTTTTATCATCGTCCTCAGTCGCTGGATGATGTGATTAACCAGACCGTCAACCGCGTACTCGATCAGTTTGATATCGACCTGCCTGAAGATCTCTTTACCCGCTGGCAGGGCGCGTAACCCCCGCACAACGGCGGTGCATCAAAAATTGATTTGCCCTGTTTCGGGGCAAATATGCAACCGCGATCAAATCCTCAACATTTAATTCGTTTTTTCCCTTTTTCCCTCTGCGGTTCGTTCGGTAGACCTGCTATCTTTCACCATTAAGGCATTATCGCAACGTTTTATTAACATATTTAACGTCGATTTTTTTACCCGACGGCAATGTGGCATAAGACCTGCAAGGATCGCCTGCAATACAACACACAACACAATACATAATAAAATCACGACACTTGAGGGTAAATGTATGAAGAAGACGGTTCTGGCTCTGTCTTTGCTGGTGGGGTTAAGTGCGGCGGCAAGCAGCTATGCAGCACTTCCACAGACAGTTCGTATCGGTACCGACGCAACCTACGCGCCATTCTCGTCGAAAGATGCCAAAGGTGATTTTGTCGGCTTTGATATCGATCTGGGCAATGAGATGTGCAAGCGTATGCAGGTTAAGTGCACCTGGGTGGGCAGTGACTTTGACGCGCTGATCCCCTCGCTGAAAGCCAAAAAAATTGATGCGATTATCTCCTCTCTCTCAATCACCGAAAAACGTCAGCAGGAAATTGCGTTCTCCGAGAAGCTGTACGCTGCGGATTCCCGTCTGATTGCTGCCAAAGGTTCTCCGATCCAGCCGACTATCGAGTCGCTGAAAGGCAAGCATGTGGGCGTGCTGCAAGGCTCCACTCAGGAAGGGTATGCCAACGCTGACTGGCGTGAAAAAGGTGTCGATGTCGTGGCTTACCAGAACCAGGATCTGATCTATTCCGATCTGGCGGCGGGTCGTCTGGATGCGGCATTCCAGGACGAAGTGGCGGCGAGCGAAGGCTTCCTGAAGCAGCCTGCAGGTAAAGAGTTTGCGTTTGCGGGCCCGTCAGTTAAAGACAAAAAATACTTTGGCGACGGCACCGGGATTGGCTTACGTAAAGACGATGCCGAGCTCAAAGCCGCATTCGATAAAGCCTTTAACGAACTGCGCAAAGACGGCACTTACGACAAACTGGCTAAAAAATACTTCGACTTCAACGTCTACGGCGATTAATCGTCAATGACGGGAAAGGGTGCCATGACGATTCCCTGTCACGGTGCGCTTCGGGTGTGAGTGACCCAACATGGTGCAAAAAGTGCACCATGTTGGGTCGTCAGGTGCATAGTTAAGCACTTATGATGCAAAAAACTCCACGCAGCGGGCATTATACTTTGCCATGTCTGGGGGATTGATGGCACATTAACGACGCCCCTGCGTCGTAAAATCCCGTAATAAGACAGTTTGTTGAGGATAGATATGAAAAAACTGGTGTTGTCACTTTCTCTGGTGCTGGCGTTTTCCAGCGCTACCGCGGCATTCGCTGCCCTTCCGCAAAAAGTTCGCATCGGCACAGATCCTACTTATGCTCCGTTCGAATCGAAGAATTCGAAAGGTGAACTGGTCGGTTTTGATATCGATCTGGCGAATGAGCTGTGCAAACGTATCAAAGTGCAATGTACCTACATTGAGAACCCACTGGATGCGCTGATCCCCTCGCTGAAAGCGAAAAAAATCGACGTGATCATGTCTTCTCTGTCTATCACCGAAAAGCGCCAACAAGAGATTGCCTTCACGGACAAACTCTACGCGGCTGATTCTCGTCTGGTGGTCGCAAACGCCTCTGATATCCAGCCGACACTTGAGTCCTTGAAAGGCAAACGCGTAGGCGTGTTGCAGGGTACGACTCAGGAAACGTACGGCAATGAACACTGGGCGCCAAAAGGGATCGAAATCGTCTCTTATCAGGGCCAGGAAAATATCTACGCTGACCTGACTGCGGGTCGTATTGACGCTGCGTTCCAGGACGAAGTGGCTGCCAGCGAAGGTTTCCTCAAAACGTCAGTTGGTAAAGACTATAAGTTTGGCGGTCCGTCCATTAAGGACGAAAAACTCTTTGGCGTCGGCACCGGTATGGGTCTGCGTAAAGAAGATAATGAATTGCGTGAAGCGCTGAATAAGGCCTTTGCGGAAATGCGCGCTGACGGAACTTACGAAAAGCTGGCAAAAAAATACTTCGATTTTGATGTATACGGCGGCTAATAGCGCTGTTGAATAACGTGCGGCCCCTCTCGTTTCGGGAGGGGAAAAGACACGGTTTGACCACTCACGACACAACAGGGCAGGCGTTATGCTGTACGGATTTTCTGGCGTTATTTTACAAGGCGCGCTTGTTACCCTCGAACTGGCCCTCAGTTCTGTGGTGCTGGCAGTGCTGATAGGCCTGGTGGGTGCGGGAGCGAAACTTTCGAGCAATCGAATTCTGGCATTGGTTTTTGAAGCCTATACTACGCTGATTCGCGGCGTACCCGACCTGGTGTTGATGTTATTGATTTTCTACGGTCTGCAAATTGCGCTCAACATCGTGACGGATGCTATAGGTATGTCGCAAATTGATATTGACCCGATGGTGGCCGGTATCATTACGCTGGGCTTTATTTACGGCGCGTACTTTACCGAGACGTTCCGTGGCGCGTATATGGCCGTCCCCAGAGGACACATCGAGGCGGCGACCGCGTTTGGCTTTACCGCGTCGCAAATCTTCCGTCGAATTATGTTCCCGGCCATGATGCGCTTTGCCTTACCGGGCATTGGCAACAACTGGCAGGTTATCCTCAAAGCGACGGCGCTGGTTTCACTGCTGGGTCTGGAAGACGTGGTCAAAGCCACTCAGCTTGCTGGCAAAAGTACCTGGGAACCATTCTACTTTGCTGTCGTATGCGGATTGATTTATCTGGTGTTTACCACCGTCTCCAATGGCGTGCTGCTTCTACTCGAACGTCGCTACTCCGTGGGTGTGAAGAGGGCTGACCTGTGATTGAGATTATTCAGGAATACTGGAAATCGCTGCTGTGGACAGATGGCTATCGCTTTACAGGCGTGGCGATCACCCTGTGGCTGCTGATTTCCTCTGTCGTGGTCGGCGGGATTTTGGCGGTGTTTTTAGCGATTGGTCGCGTCTCGAACAATAAGTACATTCGCTTCCCGATCTGGCTGTTCACCTATGTGTTCCGTGGAACGCCGCTGTATGTGCAACTGCTAGTGTTCTATTCCGGCATGTACACGCTGGAGATCGTGAAAGGCACCGAGATGCTGAACGCGTTCTTTCGCAGCGGGCTGAACTGTACCGTCCTGGCGCTCACGCTGAATACTTGTGCCTATACCACCGAGATTTTCGCCGGGGCGATTCGTTCCGTGCCTTACGGCGAGATTGAAGCGGGGCGTGCGTACGGCTTTTCATCGGTGAAACTCTATCGCTGCATTATTCTGCCCTCGGCGCTGCGTATTGCGCTTCCGGCCTACAGCAACGAAGTGATCCTGATGCTGCACTCCACCGCGCTGGCGTTCACCGCCACCGTACCGGATTTGCTGAAAATCGCCCGTGATATTAACTCGGCGACCTATCAGCCCTTTACCGCATTTGGTATCGCTGCGGTGCTGTACTTAATCATTTCGTACGTTCTGATTAGCCTGTTCCGTAAAGCGGAAAAACGCTGGCTGCAGCATGTCAAACCTTCGACGCACTGAGAATAAAGATGGCTGAGAACAAACTAAACGTTATCGACTTGCACAAGCGCTACGGCGAACATGAAGTGCTGAAAGGGGTGTCGTTGCAGGCAAACGCGGGCGATGTCATCAGTATTATCGGCTCATCCGGTTCGGGGAAAAGTACCTTCCTGCGCTGCATTAACTTCCTTGAAAAACCGAGCGAAGGTTCCATCGTCGTCAGTGGGCAACAAATTAACCTGGTGCGCGATAAAGACGGGCAGCTAAAAGTGGCGGACAAGCATCAGCTGCGTTTGCTGCGTACCCGTCTGACGATGGTATTCCAGCACTTTAATCTCTGGAGCCATATGACGGTGCTGGAGAACGTGATGGAAGCACCGATTCAGGTGCTGGGTCTGAGCAAGCAAGAGGCGCGCACCCGCGCAGAAAAATATCTGGCGAAAGTGGGGATCGACGAGCGCCAGCAGATTAAATACCCGGTGCATCTGTCGGGCGGTCAGCAACAGCGCGTTTCCATTGCGCGTGCTCTGGCGATGGAGCCCGAAGTGCTGCTGTTTGATGAACCGACGTCGGCGCTGGACCCGGAACTGGTAGGTGAAGTGCTGCGCATTATGCAGCAACTCGCTGAAGAGGGAAAAACGATGGTGGTCGTGACGCACGAAATGGGCTTTGCCCGTAACGTATCCAACCACGTCATCTTCCTGCATCAGGGTAAAATTGAGGAGCAGGGACATCCGGATGACGTCTTAGCGAATCCGAAAAGCCCGCGCTTGCAGCAGTTCTTGAAGGGGTCGTTGAAGTAACAGGGAGTTCTCCCTCTCCCTGTGGGAGAGGGCCGGGTGAGGGCATCAGACCGCAGTGGAACCACATCGCCCGGTGGCGCTTCGCTTACCGGGCTACAAAAAACATAGATCGGGCAAACGCATCACCGTACGGCATTCAGGCTGCACCACATTCAAGCCGATACGCCCAGTCGTCATACTTCACACCGTCAATTTCGTAAGCCTTCTCCAGCACCTGCGTGCGCACAAATCCGGTTTTCTCCAGCACCCGCACCGAACCGACATTATCCGCCAGCACATACGCATTTACCGCTTTAACGCCCACCTGATTAAACGCGTAATCGCACACCGCACGTAGCGCTTCGCTGGCAATACCTCTGCCCTGCGCGTGCGGAATCACGGTATAACCGATGTCTGCCTCTTCACGAAACTGTGCGCTAACGTGCAGGCCAATGTCACCCAACGGGGTGTCATCGTCATGAGTACGAATAACAAAGGTATGCTGCGCCGTCAGACGGGCGGCAAAAACGCGGCGGGTCTCTTTTTCTGAAGCGATGCTGGCCATAAACCGCATAATGTTGCGGTCTTCACGCAGCGAGCGAAAAAACGCCCAATCGGAGGGTTCAAAAGGAGTGAGAAGGAGCCGGGGAGTGGTGATCGTCGCCATTGTTACGCCATTGCAGGGAGTCAGAATAGTGACTTTACCATACGTAACGCGGCCAATTTAACCCACCACATCTCCCAGCGCTTCCTCTAAGTCATACCAGCGAAACGCAAACCCGGCCGCTTCGAGGCGTTTTGGCAGAGCGCGTTGTCCGCCAAGCACCAGCACTGACGATTCGCCCATTATCAATCGAACAGCGGTTGCCGGCGCACGCAGAATGGCAGGGCGTTTTAGCGCGTGGCCGAGCGCATGCGCAAACTGTTCATTGCGAACCGGATACGGCGACACCATGTTGAACGGGCCGCGCAGATCGTTATCCAGCAGCCAAATAATCGCATTGATCATATCGTCGACATGAATCCACGCCAGATACTGACGTCCGTTGCCAATGGGGCCGCCCAGTCCCAGCTTAAAGACGGGCATCATCTTCGCCAGAATCCCGCCTTTAGGCGCCAGCACAACGCCGGTACGCAGCAGACAGACGCGTGTGCGATCGCTTTGCGCACCGCAGGCAATCTGCTCCCAGCGCGCGCACAGTTTGTGGGTGAACTCGTTATGTGGTGGCTCTTCTTCGGTAACAACGACTTCGCCTAGATCGCCGTAATAACCCGCCGCTGAACCAGAGATCAATACCGATGGCGGCGTTTCACTGGCGTGGAACAGATCGACCAGTTTTTGCGTGATGTTCCAGCGGCTCTCGCACAAACGCTGTTTTTGCTGTTCCGTCCAGCGCTTATCGGCAATGGGTTCACCGGCAAGATTAATCACAGCATCGAAGCCGTCGAGATTCTGATGTTCAGACAGTCCTTTCCAGATGCCAACATCATTGCCGAGCACCTGGCGCGCTTTATCCGGGCTGCGCGTGACGACGGTGACATCATGTTTCAGCGCCTGCAGGCGTGGAACGAGATGGCGACCAATCAGGCCAGTACCGCCTGTCATCAGAATCTTCATACGACCTCCTGACTTGCGCTTAGCGGCGCCAGCTCAACGTCATTGAGACGGAGTCGGCATACCGTAGCGCGTGAAGTTTATCGATCTCTACCTCAGCATAAGTGACCCAGGGATGTTCGCGTGCGATATCGAGCACATCCTGAGTTAATTTTTCCAGCAAGGAGAAACGGTTATTTTCAACGTATTTAATGATGTTTTTGGTAATGGTGCGATAGTTCAGCGCATCGTTGATATCCTCGCTGGCGCGCGCTTTATCGGCCGGATAGTGGATGACCACATTGATGAGGATATCCTGGCGATTCTCCATCTCTTCGGCTTTGATCCCAATAAACGTGCGCAGGCGTAAATTTTTTATACGAATAATCGCGTCGTGCTGTGACATTGCAGGCTTCCTCCGTTCATTATTTGCCTCATGATACATGAGGAAATACGCCGCGCACATTCCGCCACGCGCTTATATTTACTGCATTTTCTGCATGGCACGTTCGGTCGCCGGGCGGTGACGGATTCGCTCGAACCAGTTGTTCACCGCAGGGTAGCTGGACAGATTAATTCGCTGGCGCTCATGCGCGTTGATCCACGGCCAGCAGGCGATATCGGCAATGCTGTAATGGTCTCCGCCCAACCACGGCGACGTCTCCAGCCGTTTGTTCATTACGGTGTAAAGCCGTTGAGTTTCAAACTGATAACGTTCAATGGCATAGGGAATGGTTTGCGGGGCGAAATGATTAAAATGATGATTTTGCCCGAGCATCGGCCCAAGCCCGCTTGACTGCCAGAAGAGCCACTGCAGCGTGTGGTGGCGCTCACGCAGTTCACCACTCAACAGTTTTCCGGATTTTTCAGCCAGATACAGCAAGATTTCGCCCGATTCAAACAAACTGAATGGTCTTCCGCCATCTGCCGGTTCGCTATCGACGATGGCCGGAATTTTGTTATTGGGGGAGATGGCCAGAAAGTCGGGCCTGAACTGATCGCCCTTGCTGATATCCACTTTAATGATGCGGTAATCTATCTGTGTTTCTTCCAGAAAAAGCGTGATTTTATGGCCGTTTGGGGTTGGGGCGTAATAGAGGTCTATCATTTCAACTCCTGTCGTGACGTGACTCAGCGAATAGAATCGAGTATAGGTGCTGGCGGTAAATCGTGAGTTTTGATCAAGTGACAGAAAAGCCAGGAGGCGATATGTTGGATGAAAACCGAACTGCCGATGAGGATGCTATGAGTCAACCTGCGATTACCCTGTGGTCTGATAACAACTTTTTCTCACCCTATGTCATGAGTGTGTACGTTGCGCTGGCGGAGAAGGGGCTGACATTTACGCTTAAAACCGTGGATTTGGATCGGGGTGAGCATCTTACGCCGCACTGGCAGGGCTATGCGCTGACGCGCCGTGTGCCTGTTCTGGAAATTGACGGCTTTGAGTTGAGCGAGTCTTCAGCGATTGATGAATATCTGGAAGAGCGTTTTGCACCGCCTGAATGGGAGCGAATCTATCCGCACGACCTGCAAAAGCGCGCCCGTGCCCGGCAGATTCAGGCATGGTTACGCAGCGATTTAGGACCGATTCGTGAAGAGCGTTCGACCGACGTGATTTTTGCTGGCGTGAAAAAACCTGCGCTGTCGCACGCCGGGGCGGTGAGTGCCAGTAAATTGTTTGATACGGCCTCCAGACTGCTTGAGCATGGCAACCCCAACTTGTTTGGTGAATGGTGTATCGCCGATGCCGATCTTGCCCTGATGTTAAATCGTCTGGTTCTGAATGGAGATGACGTGCCGCAAGCGCTGGTGGATTATGCCGTGTTCCAGTGGCAACGCGCATCGGTACAGCGTTATGTCGCGCTTTCTGCTAAGCGTGCAGGCTGATTAAGACTGCTGACTGCGGTATCATAGGGCCGTGTTTTTTCGTCAGGAGTGATTGATGAAACTAATGTTTGCATCAGATATCCACGGATCGTTGCCCGCCACCGAACGCGTACTGTCGCTGTTTGAACAAAGCGGCGCGCAGTGGCTCATTATTTTGGGGGACGTGCTCAATCATGGCCCGCGCAACGCACTGCCGGAAGGCTATGCCCCCGCCCAGGTAGCAGACAAACTTAATCAGTGCGCGGATAAAATCATCGCTGTACGCGGTAATTGCGACAGCGAAGTGGACCAGATGTTGCTGCATTTCCCAATAACCGCGCCGTGGCAACAGGTTTTGCTGGAGAATTGCCGTTTATTTTTGACCCACGGTCATCTCTTCGGCCCGGATAATCTGCCCGCGCTGACGACTGGCGATGTGCTGGTTTACGGTCATACTCATATTCCAGTGGCTGAGAGGCGGGAGGGAATTGTACATTTCAATCCCGGCTCAGTCAGCATACCGAAAGGCGGTCATACGCCTAGCTACGGTGTTCTGGACGATAATCAATTACGCGTTATCGCACTTAATGGTCAGCAAGTTATTGCGCAGGTCAGCATTAATACGTAAGTTACACCTCAACTGTAAACGCGCCAAAAGAGCGCTTAACGAGAAGGGTTCCCGATGGTGGAGCAGAGTCATTTGGCAAGTACAGAATGGGTTGATATTGTCAACGAAGACAATGACGTGATCGCCCAGGCGAGCCGCGAGCAAATGCGCGCGCAGCGTCTGCGTCATCGCGCAACTTACATCGTTGTCCACGACGGAATGGGTAAGATCCTGGTACAGCGACGTACTGAAACAAAAGATTTTCTTCCGGGTATGCTGGATGCCACCGCAGGAGGCGTCGTGCAGGCAGATGAAATTCTGCTGGACTCTGCTCGCCGCGAAGCAGAAGAAGAGTTAGGCATCGCGGGCGTGCCGTTTGCCGAGCACGGACAGTTCTATTTTGAAGATCAGCACTGCCGCGTCTGGGGAGGCCTGTTTAGCTGCGTGTCCCACGGACCGTTTGCGCTTCAGGAAGAAGAAGTGAGCGAAGTGAGTTGGATGACGCCAGAAGAGATTACCGCGCGCTGCGATGAGTTCACGCCGGACTCACTTAAAGCGCTGGCTCTGTGGATGAGCCGGAATGCCAAAAATGAATCCGCTAAACCTGAAAAGCAAGAACAGGCAGAATAAGCCTTAGCAACTCTCCCGCAGGCACAGACTGGAGGCGATCGGTTTCTGATCGCGCCAGTCGCCGCCATTCATCCGTTCCAGCAAAGCCCGCCCGGCTTCAACACCAATCTTACGGTGTGGCACAGCCATTGTGGTCAAGGGGGGCTGACAAACGCGGCTCACATCACTGTCGCCAAAACCGACGACGGCCAGATCGTCAGGCACTTTGATGCGTCTGCGCTGACATTCGTACAACACCCCGCACGCCAGCTCATCCGAAACGCACACCAGCGCATCCAGTTCCGGCCAGGCGAGTAAAAACTCCGGCAGTTGTGACGCGCCGGTCGAGAAATTAGGCGGGAGCGCAGCATTGATCACTCTGTTAGGCGAAAGGTGGTGGCGTAACATCGCTTTATACCAGCCTTGCAGATGCTGCTGGAAAATCCAC
Source organism: Lelliottia sp. (assembly GCF_045627565.1). Lineage (NCBI taxonomy): Bacteria > Pseudomonadati > Pseudomonadota > Gammaproteobacteria > Enterobacterales > Enterobacteriaceae > Lelliottia > Lelliottia sp. The sequence continues at coordinate 38,040 of NZ_JAZQNX010000024.1, forward strand.
TGTTCCTGATTGGCGCACAGCAGTCCAATGTTTTGATATCCCCGCTGAATGACCAGTTCGGTTATCTCGTACATTGCCGCAACGTTATCAATTCCAATGTTCATATCGAGCGGATCGGCGCGCATCGCACCCATTTCCATCACCGGAATTGACGCGTTTTTCAGCCAGTGGCGGACGGTGTCGGTATGTTCAACACTGAGTAAAATAGCGGCAGCGATGTTCGATGCCAGGAGCGTTTCCAATAATTTCTCTTCTTGCTCGGGGCGGTGTTGAGATTCAGCCAGGATAATCTGGTATCCGGCTGGTTGCAGGATTTGCTGTAATCCGGCAAACATCTCAGAACAGCCATCTTCTGCAAGATTGGGAACGACCATTGCTATGGTCCATGATGACGCTGATGCCAGCGCACTGGCGGCAAGATTGGGCATGTATCCCAGTTCATGCACCGCAGCTTCTATTTTTTCTCGTAGCTTATCGGAAACCTGTTCGGGCGTGCGCAATGCGCGGGACACCGTCATGGTACCCACGCCGGCAAGCTGCGCGACGTCAGAGATCGTCACTTTGCCGGTACTACGTCGTTTTCGGGTTAAAGACATACTCGTTCCTGATGACAGACGCGATTTTCTTCTCATCCTTCGTTTCACGTTGATTCAGTATACGCCTTAAATCCCTTTTTTTACTGTGATTTCCCGCGCTGAATGTAATTTGATAGCGCTATCACAATTTTGAATGTTAGAGATTGGTAGCGCTATCTTTGTGATCTTGATCGCAGCTAACTATTTATGGGTTGAATAAAGTTTGCTCATTGCAGGCGCAAGGGCAGGAGAAGACAGTGCTCAATAAATGGTTAAACGATGCCACCATCATGCTCGAGGATCGGGTTGAAAACTGGCCACAGGCACTGGAAATATGTGCCCAGCCACTGCTGGATATGAACCTGATTGCTCCGGAATACGTTACGGCGATCGTTGAGCAACATTATAAGTTAGGACCGTATTATGTGCTGGCACCAGGGCTAGCGATGCCGCATGCGCGGCCAGAAGAAGGGGCTAAAGGACTGGGTCTCTCATTATTAAAACTTAAGCAGGGAGTTTCATTTGGCGCCGGAGAATTCGATCCGGTTGATATTATCATCATGCTTGCTGCACCTGACAAAAATAGTCACATCGAAATGATCTCTGCGCTGGCTGAGTTATTTTCCAGTGATGACGATTTGGCTGAATTGCACAGGGCAAACACACGGGAGGAAATAAACGCCGTCATCGAACGATTCTAGATATTACGCATTCCAATAAATAAACACATTACGCCTGCGCGTGATGCGGATGTACTCTACTCGAAAAAGGCATAACAATGAAAATTATGGCGATTTGTGGTTCCGGCCTGGGCAGCAGTTTCATGGTCGAAATGAATATCAAAAAAGTGCTAAAAAAATTAAATATTGAAGCTGAAGTAGAGCACTCCGATCTGTCATCTGCTACGCCGGGTGCTGCCGACGTTTTCGTGATGGCGAAAGATATCGCCGCCAGCGCAAGCGTGCCTGAAAGCCAGCTGGTGGTGATCAACAACATCATCGACATTAATGAACTCGAAGCGCAATTACGCGCCTGGTTCGACAAACAATAATTTTAGTGAGGTGGATATGTTTATCCTCGAAACGCTGAACTTCGTTGTTGATATTTTAAAAGTCCCTTCGGTATTAGTTGGCTTAATTGCATTGATCGGGCTGGTGGCGCAGAAAAAACCTTTTTCTGATGTCGTTAAAGGTACGATTAAAACCATTCTCGGCTTTATTGTGTTGGGCGGTGGTGCGACCGTACTGGTCGGATCATTAAATCCATTAGGCGGTATGTTTGAGCACGCATTCAATATTCAAGGGATTATCCCGAATAATGAAGCGATTGTTTCCATCGCTCTGGAAAAATATGGCGCATCAACCGCGCTGATTATGGCTTTTGGTATGGTGGCGAATATTATTGTCGCCCGCTTTACACGCCTTAAATACATCTTCCTCACCGGCCACCACACTTTTTATATGGCCTGTATGATCGGTGTGATCCTGACGGTCGCTGGGTTTGAAGGCGTCGGTCTGGTCTTTACCGGTTCGTTGATTCTCGGCCTGGTGATGGCGTTCTTCCCCGCGATTGCGCAACGCTACATGAAACGTATCACCGGTAACGACGATATCGCCTTTGGTCACTTCGGTACTCTGGGCTACGTGCTTTCCGGTTGGATCGGCAGCAAATGCGGTAAGGGTTCACGTTCAACGGAAGAGATGAATCTGCCGAAGAACCTGAGCTTCCTGCGCGACAGCTCAATTTCAATCTCGCTGACCATGATGATTATTTATCTGATCATGGCGGTGAGTGCCGGACGCGAGTACGTAGAAAGCACGTACAGCGGCGGGCAAAACTACCTGGTTTACGCGATTATCATGGCCATTACGTTCGCCGCTGGCGTGTTCATCATCCTGCAGGGTGTGCGTCTGATTCTGGCAGAAATCGTTCCGGCCTTTACCGGGTTCTCGGAAAAACTGGTACCGAATGCGCGCCCTGCGCTGGACTGTCCGGTGGTTTATCCCTACGCCCCTAACGCCGTGCTGATCGGTTTCCTGTTCAGCTTCCTGGGTGGACTGGTGGGCTTGTTAATCTGCGGCCAGTTGAACTGGGTGCTGATCCTGCCTGGCGTAGTTCCACACTTCTTCACCGGTGCGACAGCAGGTGTATTTGGTAATGCAACGGGTGGCCGTCGTGGCGCGATGATTGGCGCATTTGCCAACGGTCTGCTGATCACGTTCCTCCCGGTCCTGCTGCTGCCAGTGCTCGGCGCAATCGGGTTTGCTAACACCACGTTCTCGGACGCTGACTTCGGCGCTGTCGGGATTCTGTTGGGCAACCTTGCACGTTATCTTTCACCGATTGCGATTACAGGCCTTGTCGTGGCGGTATTCGCCCTGCTGGTGGCCTACAACGTGTTTGCTAAAAACAAATCTGCTGGCGGTAATACGCAGGAAAACACCGGAGCTAAATCATGAATGTGAATGAGGTTACCCGACTGGCGCGTGATATCCGCGTGGCGACGCTCAAATCGCTAACGCAGCTGGGTTTTGGGCATTATGGCGGCAGTATGTCGGTGGTCGAGACCCTGGCGGTACTTTACGGTTCGGTGATGAAAATCGACCCAGCCGATCCCGACTGGTCAGAGCGTGATTACTTTGTGCTGTCGAAAGGCCACGCCGGACCAGCGCTTTACAGCACGCTGGCGATTAAAGGTTATTTCCCGGTTGAGGAGCTAAGCACGCTTAATCATAACGGCACACGCTTGCCGAGCCACCCGGATCGGCTCAAGACGCGTGGTGTGGATGCCACGACCGGTTCACTGGGGCAGGGGATTTCCATTGCGGGCGGCATGGCGCTGTCGCACAAGCTGGCGGGCCGGCCAAATCGCGTCTTCTGCATTGTGGGAGATGGTGAGCTGAATGAAGGACAGTGCTGGGAGGCGTTTCAGTTTATTGCCCATCACCGTCTGAATAATCTGACCGTATTCGTCGACTGGAATAAACAACAGCTCGATGGTGAGCTGGACGAAATTATTTGCGCCTTTGATCTGGAAGGTAAATTCCGCGCATTCGGTTTTGACGTGGTGACGGTCAAAGGCGATGACATTCCCGGTCTGCTCAAGGTCGTGACGCCAGTACCTGAGGCTCTGGCCAGGCCGCGCGTGGTGATCCTCGACAGCATAAAAGGGCAGGGCGTGCCATATCTGGAGCAGCTTAGCAACTCTCACCATTTACGCCTGACGGATGAAGTTAAAGCCGCGCTCAATGAGACGATTCGCCAACTGGAGGCCGCAAATGATTAAGGTTGCACCCGCAGGACAGAAAGACGCTGTTGAGATGCGTAAAGTGTATGCCGGTTTCGTGGCGAGTCAGATAGAAGCGGGCAGCGATATTATTGCCCTTGAAGCGGACCTGATGAGCTCAATGGCGATGGATGGCGTGGCGCGTGATTATCCGCAGCACGTCATCAACTGCGGCATTATGGAAGCCAACGTGATTGGCACGGCCGCGGGTTTATCGCTGACTGGACGTAAGCCGTTTGTGCATACTTTTACGGCCTTTGCCAGCCGTCGTTGTTTCGATCAGCTATTTATGTCTTTGGATTATCAGCGAAATAATGTCAAGGTCATCGCTTCGGATGCAGGCGTTACGGCCTGCCATAACGGCGGTACGCACATGTCATTTGAGGATATGGGCATTGTGCGTGGTCTGGCGCATTCCGTGGTGCTGGAAGTGACGGATGCCGTGATGTTTGAGGATGTATTGCGTCAGCTTATCGATCTGGAAGGATTCTACTGGGTCCGCACAATCCGCAAGCAAGCGCCAAGCGTTTACGCGCCGGGCTCAACGTTTACCATCGGCAAGGGCAACGTATTGCGGGAAGGTCACGACATTACCCTTATCGCCAACGGAATCATGGTTGCGGAAGCGTTAGAAGCAGCACGTCAGCTTGAACAGGAGGGCGTAAGTGCGGCAGTCATCGATATGTTCACCCTGAAACCTATCGACCGAATGCTGGTGAAAAACTACGCTGAAAAAACGGGCCGGATTGTGACTTGCGAAAACCACAGCATCCACAACGGATTGGGTTCGGCGGTGGCGGAAGTGCTGGTCGAAACGTGCCCGGTACCGATGCGGCGTGTGGGCGTGAAAGAGCGTTACGGTCAGGTTGGAACGCAGGATTTCTTGCAAAAAGAGTATGGTCTGACGGCGCACGATATTGTGTCAGCGGCGCGAGAGTTGTTGTAATACAGAGGTAAATAAAAAGGCGACCAACAGGTCGCCTTTTTTGATTGCCCGGAGGCAGATTACTGCTGCTGAGAAGACTGAATCGCAGTCAGTGCGATGGTATAAACGATATCGTCTACCAGCGCGCCACGGGACAGGTCGTTCACAGGTTTGCGCATGCCTTGCAGCATCGGCCCAATGGAGATCAGGTCGGCAGAACGCTGTACCGCTTTATAGGTGGTGTTGCCGGTGTTCAAATCAGGGAAGATGAACACAGTAGCGCGACCCGCAACCGGAGAGTTAGGCGCTTTGGATTTCGCCACATCAGCCATTACGGCGGCATCATACTGCAGTGGACCGTCGATGATCAGATCAGGACGTTTTTCCTGTGCAAGACGTGTCGCTTCGCGCACTTTTTCTACATCGCTACCTGCACCCGAAGTCCCGGTAGAGTAGGAAAGCATTGCAACGCGTGGCTCGATACCAAAGGCAATCGCGGAATCCGCAGACTGAATCGCGATTTCAGCCAGCTGTTCTGCGGTTGGATCTGGGTTGATCGCGCAGTCACCGTAAACATAAACCTGTTCTGGCAGCAGCATGAAGAACACAGAAGAAACCAGCGAACTGCCTGGTGCTGTTTTGATCAACTGCAGCGGCGGACGAATGGTGTTCGCAGTGGTATGAACCGCACCAGAAACCAGGCCATCGACTTCATCCTGTTCCAGCATCAGCGTGCCCAGCACCACGTTGTCTTCCAGCTGTTCGCGCGCAACGGCTTCGGTCATGCCTTTGCTTTTACGCAGCTCAACCAGACGGGCAACATAGCTTTCGCGAACCACTTCTGGATCAACGATTTCGATACCTGAACCCAGCTCAACGCCTTGAGATGCGGCGATGCGGGTGATTTCATCAGGGTTACCGAGCAGTACGCAGGTCGCGATTCCGCGCTCAGCGCAGATAGCGGCTGCTTTAACGGTACGTGGCTCATCACCTTCTGGCAGAACAACGCGTTTGCCGGCTTTACGTGCCAGCTCAGTCAGCTGGTAACGGAAGGCTGGCGGGGACAGGCGGCGACTGCGCTCAGAGGTAGCTGTCAGGGATTCGATCCACTCAGCATTGATGAAGCTTGCAACGTATTCCTGAACTTTCTCGATACGCTCATGGTCGTCAACCGGAACTTCCAGGTTGAAGCTCTGCAGGCTCAGAGAGGTCTGCCAGGTGTTGGTGTTCACCATGAATACTGGCAGGCCAGTCGCGAAAGCACGTTCGCACAGCTTGCTGACACGAGCGTCCATTTCGTATGCACCGGTCAGCAGAATCGCACCGATTTCTACACCATTCATCGCGGCCAGACACGCTGCAACCAGCACGTCTGGACGATCTGCGGAAGTCACCAGCAGGGAACCTGCACGGAAGTGTTCCAGCATGTGCGGAATGCTACGCGCACAGAAGGTAACGGACTTCACGCGGCGGGTCTGAATGTCGCCTTCGTTAACCACGGTAGCGTTCAGGTGGCGTGCCATGTCGATTGCACGAGTTGCAATCAGATCAAAGCTCCACGGCACCGCGCCCAGAATTGGCAGTGGGCTGCTTTCGCTAAGCTGAGCAGGGTCCACTTTCACGACGGTCGCTTTGGAAGAGTCGTCGAAAATTTCTGACAGATCAGGGCGAGTACGGCCTTGTTCATCAACAGGCGCGTTCAGCTTGTTGACGATAACGCCAGTGATGTTGGCGTTTTTCGCGCCGCCGAAGCTGCTGCGGGTCAACTCAATACGTTCTTTCAGCTGTTCCTGCGTGTCGGTACCCTGAGACATCACGAACACGATTTCTGCGTTCAGTGTCTTAGCGATTTCGTAGTTCAGTGACTGAGCAAACTGGTGTTTACGCGTCGGAACCAGACCTTCAACCAGAACCACTTCCGCATTCTGGGTATTCGCGTGGTAGTTCGCGATGATCTCTTCCATCAGCACGTCTTTCTGATTGCTGGAGAGCAGAGATTCAACGTGACTCATCTTCAGCGGTTCAGCCGCTGGCAGATTGGAATTGGCACGCACAATGGCGGTGGTTTGATCTGGCGCATCGCCACCCGCACGAGGCTGGGCGATAGGCTTAAAGACGCTCAGACGAACGCCTTTGCGCTCCATAGCACGGATAACGCCAAGGCTGACGCTGGTCAGGCCGACGCTGGTTCCGGTAGGGATGAGCATAATAATACGGGACACGGTTTATCCTCTTTTGGTTACCGCCGCAGTGGGCGGGGTACAAAACAGCACCGCCAGCAAGGCTGGCGGTGTGGTATTAGGCAGTCAGACGGTTTGCGTCTTGTGCGATGACCAACTCTTCATTGGTTGGGATAACCATCGCCAGACGGGTGCCTTCTTTGTTGATGTAACCGGATTTGCCAAAACGCGCGGCCAGGTTACGTTCGTGATCAACATCGAAGCCCAGAACGCCCAGTTTGGCCAAGGACAGTTCGCGAACCATCGCGGCGTTTTCACCGATACCACCGGTGAAGACAACAGCATCCAGACGACCGTCCATCAGTGCAGTGTAAGAACCGATGTATTTCGCCAGGCGGTGGCAGTAAACGTCCATTGCACGTTTAGCGTCTTCTTTATCTGCGTAGTTGTCTTCAACATAACGGCAGTCGCTGGTGACTTCGGTCAGACCCAGCAGGCCAGACTCTTTGGTCAGCATTTTGTTGATCTCGTCAACGCTCATGCCCAAAGTGTCGTGAAGGTGGAAGATAATAGCCGGATCGATATCGCCAGAACGCGTACCCATCACCAGGCCTTCCAGCGGGGTCAGACCCATGGAAGTATCAACGCATTGGCCGTTACGGATGGCAGAAACGGAACCGCCGTTGCCCAGGTGGCAAGTGATGATGTTCACTTCTTCCACTGGCTTGTTCAGCATTTTTGCGGCTTCTTGAGTCACGTAGAAGTGGCTGGTACCGTGCGCGCCGTAGCGACGTACACCGTGCTCTTTGTACAGTTTGTACGGCAGGGCGTAGAGGTAAGACTCTTCCGGCATCGTCTGATGGAACGCAGTGTCAAACACAGCCACGTTTTTGTCTTTCAGGTTCGGGAAGGATTTCAGTGCTTCGTAAATGCCGATCAGGTGAGCCGGGTTGTGCAGCGGAGCGAACGGCGCAGCATCTTTGATGCCCTGAATTACGGTTTCATCAATGATGACGGAGCGGGTGTATTTTTCACCGCCGTGGACGATACGGTGACCGATCGACGTCAGCTGAGCAGACAGTTCTGGTTTTTGTGCCAGAATAGTGTTAACGATAAAGTTCAGCGCTTCACTGTGAGCGGCGCCTGCACCTAAAGCCGCTTCTTGTTTGCTGCCGTCCATTTTCCATTTGATACGTGCTTCAGGAAGATGGAAACACTCGGACAAACCAGAGAGGTACTCTTCACCGTTGATCGCATCGATGATGGCGAATTTAAGGGAGGAGCTACCGCAGTTCAGAACCAGTACTAACTTACTCGACATGGAAGTACCTATTATTGATACGTGGCTAAAAAAACGTCAGTGAGTCTCAAAGCGTAGCGCATGAGGACCCAGACATTTATGATTAACATCATGCCAAACGAACTTTCTGGCATGATGAAAGAAATCCATATGATTTTACGCCATTTTGAACGATTTTCAGACAATGGCATAATATGCGATAATTTGACGAGTTAACGATTCTCGTCTAAGGCCCTTTGAGGCTGGCACAGAATACCCGATACTGGGTAGCGATGACAAAATATTTTGAACGTTGTCATGGCTTGTTGTGGTTTTGCACGAAAATTTTAATTTTTATATGTGAAGTTGAGGTACAGCCATGTCGACACCTGAGAACCCCTCCGTGAGCTTCTTTAGCCTTTTTCGTCGAGGCCAGCTTTATGCAAAAACGTGGCCCCTGGAGAAACGTCTTGCGCCCGTGTTCGTAGATAACCGGGTCATTCGCATTACCCGCTATGCGATTCGCTTTATGCCGCCGATAGCGGTCTTTACCCTGTGCTGGCAAATTGCGCTGGGTGGACAACTGGGACCGGCTGTCGCCACGGCGCTGTTTGCGCTCAGTCTGCCAATGCAGGGTTTATGGTGGCTGGGCAAACGTTCGGTTACGCCATTGCCACCTACAATTTTAAACTGGTTTTACGAAGTGCGCGGCAAACTTCAGGATGCAGGGCAAGCGCTTGCTCCGGTCGAAGGCAAACCCGATTATCAGGCGCTGGCGGACACGCTCAAGCGGGCATTTAAGCAACTTGACAAAACATTCCTTGATGACTTGTGATTGATCATCGAAACGGTTGTAAAAAGAAGGCACAGTAACAAATAGTTACCGTGTCTTTTTTTTAAGTGCCATGCGCAACAGGAGTCGAAAGATGGAAATGACCAACGCTCAACGTCTGATTTTGTCCAATCAGTACAAAATGATGACCATGCTTGATCCCGACAACGCTGAGCGCTACCGCCGCTTGCAAACCATCGTCGAACGCGGCTTTGGCTTGCAGATGCGCGAGCTGGACCGTGAGTTTGGTGAATTGAAAGAAGAAACCTGTCGCACCGTTATCGACATCATGGAGATGTATCACGCGCTGCACGTTTCCTGGACCAACCTGAAAGATGCCCAAACCATTGATGAGCGTCGCGTGACGTTTCTGGGCTTTGACGTCGCCACCGAATCACGCTATCTGAGTTACGTCCGCTTCATGGTCAACACGGAAGGGCGTTATACCCATTTTGATGCGGGCACGCATGGCTTTAACTCGCAAACCCCAATGTGGGAAAAATATCAACGGATGTTGAGCGTGTGGCATTCATGCCCGCGTCAGTACCATTTAAGCAGCAACGAGATCCAACAAATCATCAATGCCTGAGGGGGTGAACGTGCAGTGTAAAGGTTTTCTGTTTGATCTGGACGGTACGCTGGTGGATTCGCTGCCGGTTGTCGAGCGTTCATGGTGCCATTGGGCCGACAGGCATGGCATTGACCATCAGGACGTACTGAATTTTATCCATGGTAAACAGGCCATTACTTCTCTCCGCCATTTTCTCCCCGGAAGAAGCGAAGACGAAATTCAGTCCGAGTTCACGTATCTGGAGCAAATCGAAGCGGCCGATACCGATGGCATCGTCGCGCTACCGGGGGCAATTGAACTGCTCCAGCATTTGAATGAAGCACACATTCCATGGGCAATTGTGACGTCTGGTTCGGTTCCGGTCGCGCATGCGCGCCACAAAGCAGCGCGGCTCCCGTTACCGGAAGTTTTTGTCACGGCAGAACGTGTGAAACGCGGTAAACCTGAGCCGGATGCCTTTTTGTTAGGTGCGGAATTGTTGGGGCTTCACCCTGCCGATTGCGTGGTGGTCGAAGATGCAGCCGCCGGTGTTCTGGCGGGGCTTAACGCCGGAAGCCATGTCATTGCCGTCAATGTGCCGACCGGTTCACCCCGGCTGGACGAGGTCGACTTTGTGATCTCTTCGCTGGAGACTCTTGAAGTCCACAGGAATTCAGGCGGAAATGTGACCGTCTCCTTGAAAATGTAATCTCATGAATTGGCCCCACAGTGTTGGGGCCTTTTTGTGGCAAAATTTCTCCTTTTCCCCCAGACAAGGACATGTTGTGAACGGTGAATTGATTTGGGTGCTCAGCCTGCTCGCTATCGCCATTATTCTCTTTGCAACTGGCAAAGTACGCATGGACGCCGTTGCGCTGCTGGTTATTGTCGCGTTCGTACTGAGCGGTACGCTTACGCTTCCTGAAGCTTTCTCTGGATTTAGCGATCCCAACGTCATTCTGATTGCCGCCCTCTTTATTATTGGTGACGGGCTGGTCCGAACCGGGGTAGCGACGGTGATGGGCTCGTGGCTGGTTAAAGTGGCGGGTAGTAGTGAAACCAAGATGCTCATCTACCTGATGCTCACGGTGGCAGGTCTTGGCGCGTTTATGAGTTCCACCGGCGTGGTCGCTATTTTTATCCCGGTCGTGCTGAGCGTCTCAATGCGTATGCAAACCTCGCCCTCGCGGTTAATGATGCCACTGAGTTTTGCAGGGCTCATCAGCGGGATGATGACGCTGGTTGCGACGCCGCCAAACCTGGTGGTGAACAGCGAGCTGTTGCGAGAAGGGTACGCGGGTTTCAGCTTCTTTAGCGTGACGCCTATTGGTCTGGTCGTGTTGGTTCTTGGCGTGTTTTACATGCTGCTGACCCGCTTTGCCTTGAAAGGGGATCCCCTCCATAAAAATAAAGATGGCTGGCGTCGACGGACCTTTCGCGATCTGATCAAAGAGTATCGCCTTACCGGCCGGGCACGCCGCCTGGCGATCCGCCCGGGCTCGCCGTTGATCGGCCAGCGCCTTGACGATCTCAAGCTGCGCGAGCGTTATGGCGCGAATGTTATTGGTGTCGAACGCTGGCGGCGGTTCCGGCGCGTTATTGTCAACGTCAACGGGGTGTCGGAGTTCCGTGCGCGAGACGTTTTACTGATCGATATGTCGAAGGCCGATGTTGATTTACGTGAGTTTTGCGCTGAACAACTGTTGGAGCCGATGGTGCTGCGCGGGGAATACTTCTCCGATCAGGCGCTTGACGTAGGAATGGCGGAAGTTTCACTAATTCCAGAATCCGAACTGTTGGGCAAAACCGTGCGCGAAATGGGTTTTCGTACCCGCTATGGCCTTAACGTCGTGGGGCTAAAGCGTGATGGCGTGGCAGTGGAAGGGGCAGTGGTGGATGAGCCGTTACAGTTGGGGGATATCTTCCTTGTCGTCGGAAACTGGAAGCTCATCAGCCAGTTAGGGCAAAAAGGGCGCGATTTTGTGGTGCTGAATATGCCTATAGAAGAGAGTGACGCCTCACCCGCTCATAGCCAGGCTCCGCACGCCATTTTCTGTCTGGTCCTCATGGTGGCATTGATGCTAACCGACGAAATCCCTAATCCTATCGCCGCGATAGTTGCCTGTTTATTGATGGGGAAATTCCGTTGTATCGATGCCGAAAGTGCTTATAAAGCCATTCATTGGCCGAGCATTATTCTTATTGTAGGGATGATGCCATTTGCTCTTGCGCTGCAAAAAACAGGCGGCGTGGATTTGGTCGTCAAAGGATTGATGGACGTCGGCGGGGGTTACGGTCCCTACATGATGCTGGTGTGTCTGTTCGTTATGTGCGCGACGATTGGACTCTTTATTTCCAATACTGCAACGGCTGTCCTGATGGCACCTATCGCTTTGGCGATGGCGAAATCAATGGGAGTGTCACCTTATCCATTTGCCATGATGGTAGCGATGGCGGCTTCCGCTGCGTTTATGACGCCCGTATCATCACCGGTAAATACGCTGGTGTTGGGGCCGGGAAATTATAAATTCAGCGATTTCGTCAAGCTTGGCGTGCCGTTTACGCTTTTAGTGATGATGGTGTGCGTCGTGCTGATCCCGGTTCTTTTCCCGTTCTGATGTATTCGCCCGGCAGTCGCCGGGCGAGATTTTTACAGCGGTGAATCCTGACTTATCTCATCCAGCGAAAGCTGAAAACTTGGCACAAAGACCTGCATAAAATAGTCCATCTCTTCACTGCGTCGTGATTCTAACGTTTTTTCCAGGCGCGATTTTGCAAGCAAGAATTCGTTGTTGCCCGCAGAAAGTTCTTCCAGACATTTCAGATAGGCGCACAACGCATCGGCTTGTTTCACCAGTAATCTCTCTTCTTCGCTGCACTGATGTTCGTCGATGAGCGGCGCAAAAATATCGCGTAACTCCTCTGGAACCATATCAACCAGCTTCTGCTGGGCTATTTTTTCTATGGCCTTATATTCTTGCGCTATCTGCGAGTTGAAATATTTGACCGGCGTCGGTAAATCGCCCGTTAGCACTTCTGACGCGTCGTGATACATCGCCAGCAGGGCAATGCGTTCGGCGTTGACGTTCCCATTGAATTTACGATTTTTAATCGCCGCTAGCGCATGGGCGACCATCGCCACCTGCAAACTGTGCTCAGAGACATTTTCGGTACGCACATTGCGCATGAGCGGCCAGCGGTTGATGAGTTTCAGGCGGGAGAGATGGGCGAAGAAATGACTTTGACTCATAAGTTACCTTTTGTCTTTCACTGCGACAGATTTCATTGTGCGGGGAGGGGAGGCAAGATGCAAATCAGGCTGCCGTGGGCAGCCTGATGAAGGTTACAGCTGATGGTAACCGGAGAGGAAACGGCCAAATCGGCTGATTGCCATTTCAAGCTCGTCTTCGCGCGGTAAGGTAACGATACGAACGTGGTCAGGCCATGGCCAGTTGAACGCTGTACCTTGTACCAGCAGCACTTTTTCCTGTAACAGGAAATCGAGCACCATTTTCTGGTCATCATGAATATTGAAGCGCTTGGCATCAATTTTCGGGAACATGTAGAGTGCGCCATTCGGCTTCACGCACGACACGCCAGGAATATCATTAATCAATTCCCACGCGCGGTTACGCTGCTCATACAGGCGTCCGCCAGGCACGATAAATTCGCTGATGCTCTGATACCCGCCAAGCGCAGTCTGAATCGCGTGTTGCGCCGGAACGTTGGCACATAAACGCATCGACGCCAGCATTTCCAGGCCCTCAATATAACCTTTAGCGTGCTTTTTCGGACCGTGAAGGACCATCCATCCCTGGCGGAAACCCGCCACGCGGTAGGTTTTTGACAGGCCGTTAAATGTCACCGTTAGCAGATCGGGTGCCAGCGCCGCGATGGAGTGGTGCTGTGCGGCGTCGTACAGGATTTTGTCGTAAATCTCGTCGGCGTAAATGATCAGGTTATGCTGACGGGCGATCTCAACGATCTCCATTAACAGCTCTTTGGAGTAGACCGCACCGGTTGGGTTATTCGGGTTGATAATAACGATACCACGGGTGCGCGGGGTGATTTTAGAACGGATATCGTCAAGGTCCGGGAACCAGTCAGAAGATTCATCACAAAGATAATGCACGGCTTTACCGCTAGAAAGCGAAACGGCGGCAGTCCACAACGGATAATCCGGCGCGGGGACGAGCATCTCATCGCCGCTGTTCAACAGCGCCTGCATGGCCTGCACGATCAATTCGGAAACGCCGTTACCGATATAGATATCTTCAACGGTGACATCACGCATACCCCGGGCCTGATAATGCTGCATGATCGCTTTACGGGCGGAGTACAACCCCTTTGAATCACAGTAGCCTTGGGCCGTGGGAAGATTTCGAATCACATCAACGAGGATTTCGTCCGGCGCATCAAAACCAAACGGCGCAGGGTTACCAATGTTGAGTTTCAGAACTTTGTTGCCTTCCTCTTCCAGGCGTTTTGCCTCTTTGAGAACGGGGCCGCGGATGTCGTAACAGACGTTATCTAATTTGCTGGATTTTTCGATAGGGGACATGAATCTTTGACCTTTTAGCTGTTATTGCCACTCCCTGCCGTGGAAGTCAGCACGAAACAATGTACTCCCACCGCGTGGCATTTTGAAGGGTGTGCAGTAGAAGATTTTGTAGAGTGAAGAAAATGGTGTGGAATGTCTTTAACTGAGTATTTAGCTTTTATGTGGTCAAAACGTTTGTTTAATTATTGTTTATTAGTGTTATATCTTGATGGATAAAATTTTTATTGTATTTTATCCTGTTTGAAATTAAGGTAAAGGCAACTAAAATCGATGAGTCTTGAATGGTTTCTTCTCGTGACCTTTCGTAAAATCGGAATGCTTCTTACTATCTTTGGTAAATGTTTAATTTTGACAAACGTTACGCGTATGAAAATAATGTTAAGCAGTATTAATGAATAAACCTAATCTAAATTAATGTTTATTTATTATTGACGCTTAAATCTTAACTTTCGTTAATTTTAATAAAATTAGTTTAGCGCTATATCAACATCGTTTAATCAGTGATGATGCGATAATACTTATAAATAAAGCGGGTTTGAGTTAAGATGTTGTCTCAGTAAACGGATGAATGTTTACATTTCAGTGTATTTTTTTCTGTTTTGACTGTATTAATTGATTGTTATTGTAAGAATTATCTCTGTTATAACGGATATGCGACACTTTTGCTGCTTTAGCCGTGTTGCCTGAAAGATGAGGCTGATTTGAAATTTCTTTAATGGAATTTACCTGGATCGGCAAAACCTCTAAATATTCTTAACGTTTAAGAGAATAAAATTATCGTCATGGAACGTTGTTTCTGACTTTCGCTATACACCAGCCAATAACTATCTGTCAGGTAGTCTGCCGGTCTGGCAGCTCCGCACGAGCAACTAGTAAGTGAATAGATATGATAAATGCAAATCGTCCGATAATGAATCTCGACCTCGATCTGCTGAGAACTTTTGTTGCGGTCGCTGATCTCAATACATTTGCAGCCGCTGCTGCGGCTGTGTGTCGTACCCAGTCGGCTGTTAGTCAGCAAATGCAGCGGCTGGAACAACTTGTCGGTAAAGAGCTTTTTGCCCGTCATGGCCGCAATAAGCTCTTAACCGAGCATGGAATTCAGCTTCTGGGTTACGCCCGGAAGATACTTCGCTTCAATGATGAAGCATGTATGTCATTAATGTTTAGTAATCTTCAGGGCGTGCTAACCTTAGGTGCATCTGATGAGTCGGCTGATACGATCTTGCCATTTTTGCTTAATCGCATTAGTTCGGTTTATCCGAAGCTTGCGCTGGATGTGAGCGTAAAACGCAATGCGTTTATGATCGATATGCTAAAAGAGCACGAAGTTGATCTGGTGGTGACCACACATCGCCCTGGACAATTTGATTGTTTGACGCTGCGAACGTCCCCGACCCACTGGTATTGTGCCGCGGAATATGTGCTGCAAAAAGGCGATCCAATTCCGTTGGTGTTGCTTGACGATCCAAGTCCATTCCGCGATATGGCGCTTAATGCACTGAATGAAGCGAATATTCCATGGCGTCTGGCTTATGTGGCTTCTACGTTGCCAGCAGTACGCGCCGCTGTTAAGGCTGGACTGGGCGTCACGGCACGTCCTGTTGAGATGATGAGTCCAGATTTACGTGTGTTAGGCCGTGCAGATGGACTGCCAATGCTACCGGACACGGAATATCTCCTGTGTCACAACACTGCCAGCAATAATGAACTGGCTAAAATCGTGTTCGACGCGATGGTGAGCTACCATAATCCGTGGCAATACGAGAATCTTACTCCTGAAGGGGGGGATGATTCGCTTGTTGTTGAAAAGGATTTTCAGTGATCTGGATCCTAAAATTCTCGTAACAATTTGTAATTGTAAAAAAAGGCCACTCGCGAGCAATTCTCGCGGAGTGGTTTTTTTTTGACAATAATATCAATATTATTATTATGCCTTTTAAAAATACCTGTTTATTTTCATCTGGATAATCAATTTTGGTGGATTTGTGGGCATTTTGATTTTGAAATTTTGCTTTAGACGTTAATGTTAAAAAAACAGTAAAAATGTTGCCGTTTTTTTGGTTGGATTAACAAAAGCGTGTCTCAGATCAAGAAAATACTCCTCTTTGGGGGGAGGAATCAGCGGCAAATCCTGTCAAAATAGGAGGGTAATATTACTTTTACTGCAAAACGGACACGATTCAACAGCCTGCAGTTGACGTAGAGTCAACCACCCACCAGGGTTAAAGGGCATGAAATGTTAATGAGAATTGATCCGTGTGATTTAATGTGAAGAAACCTTTGTTAAAGTTGACAAAAGGTTATAGAAAGGAGTAAAAAACCACATCATTTTGCTGTCTATGTCTCACTTCTGACAGTCGATGTAAGGTTATTTATTCCTCCCCATGAATCGATGTGATGTCCATCTGCCAGTAAGAGCAGAGCTATAGGTATCACTTTTGATGAGTAAGCAATGAGTATGTCAACATCCACAGAAGTCGTCGCTCATCACTGGGCATTCGCAATCTTTCTTATTGTTGCCATAGGTCTGTGCTGCCTGATGTTAATCGGCGGCTGGTTCCTGGGCGGTCGCGCCCGCGCAAGGCACAAAAACACCCCATTTGAATCGGGTATCGATTCGGTAGGTACTGCACGCTTACGCCTGTCCGCCAAGTTTTATCTGGTGGCCATGTTCTTCGTCATCTTCGACGTTGAAGCGCTCTACCTGTTCGCATGGTCAACCTCAATTCGTGAAAGCGGATGGGTGGGCTTTGTCGAAGCCGCAATTTTCATTTTAGTGCTACTGGCCGGTCTGGTTTATCTGGTGCGCATCGGCGCTCTGGACTGGACACCTACGCGTTCACGCCGTGAACTGGTTAACCCGGAAAACAGTAACTCTAATCGTCAGCAGTAACAGCGAGGCAATAAGATGGATTATACGCTCACCCGCATAGATCCTAACGGTGAGAATGACCGTTACCCCCTGCAAAAACAGGAGATCGTAACCGACCCCCTGGAGCAAGAAATCAACAAAAGCGTGTATATGGGCAAACTCGAACATGCCATGCACGATATGGTCAACTGGGGTCGTAAGAACTCAATCTGGCCATACAACTTTGGTCTTTCTTGCTGCTACGTTGAAATGGTGACGTCATTCACTGCGGTGCATGACGTTGCGCGTTTTGGTGCCGAGGTACTGCGTGCGTCACCACGTCAGGCTGACCTGATGGTGGTCGCAGGAACGTGCTTCACCAAAATGGCACCAGTTATTCAGCGTCTTTACGATCAAATGCTCGAGCCGAAATGGGTCATTTCCATGGGGGCATGTGCAAACTCCGGTGGTATGTACGACATTTATTCCGTCGTACAGGGCGTCGATAAGTTTATCCCAGTGGATGTTTACATTCCTGGCTGTCCGCCACGTCCGGAAGCTTACATGCAGGCACTGATGCTGCTGCAGGATTCGATCGGCAAAGAGCGCCGTCCGCTTTCCTGGGTGGTTGGCGATCAGGGCGTGTATCGCGCCAATATGCAATCAGAGCGCGAGCGTAAACGCGGCGAACGTATTGCAGTGACTAACCTGCGTACGCCTGACGAAATTTAATTTACGCCTGCGGGCAGTGGCGAAACCCTTCGCATATCACTATACAAATAGCGCGAAGCCATGCCCGACAGTCACCACGGACCATTTGCAATGGTGAACAATATGACCGACTTAACCGCGCAAGCCGCTTGCCTTACCCGGGACCATCTGGATGACCCGGTCATCGGCGAACTGCGCAACCGTTTTGGGCCGGATGCCTTTACTGTTCAGGCCACCCGCACCGGGGTACCCGTAGTTTGGGTTAAGCGTGAACAATTACTGGAAGTGGGCGATTTCTTAAAGAAACTGCCAAAACCTTACGTCATGCTGTTTGACCTCCACGGCATGGATGAGCGCTTACGTACGCACCGTCACGGTTTACCTGCGGCGGATTTTTCCGTTTTCTACCACCTGATCTCAATAGACCGCAATCGGGATATCATGCTCAAGGTGGCATTGTCTGAAAACGACATGCGCTTGCCAACGTTTACCAAACTTTTCCCGAACGCTAACTGGTATGAGCGTGAGACCTGGGAAATGTTTGGCATGACCTTCGACGGTCACCCGCATCTGACGCGTCTTCTGATGCCGCCAACGTGGACCGGCCACCCGCTGCGTAAAGATTACCCGGCGCGAGCGACCGAATTCGATCCGTTTGAGCTCACCAAAGCCAAACAGGATCTGGAGATGGAAGCACTGACGTTCAAGCCTGAAGACTGGGGCATGAAGCGCAGCACCGAAAACGAGGATTTCATGTTCCTCAACCTCGGTCCAAACCACCCATCTTCACACGGTGCATTCCGTATTATCCTTCAGCTTGATGGCGAAGAGATTGTCGACTGCGTTCCTGATATCGGCTATCACCACCGTGGTGCTGAGAAGATGGGCGAGCGTCAGTCCTGGCACAGTTACATTCCGTACACCGACCGTATCGAATACCTCGGCGGCTGCGTGAACGAAATGCCGTACGTGCTGGCGGTTGAGAAACTGGCGGGTATTACTGTTCCGGATCGCGTGAACGTCATTCGTGTCATGCTCTCCGAACTGTTCCGCATCAACAGCCACTTGCTGTATATCTCTACGTTCATTCAGGACGTCGGTGCGATGACGCCGGTCTTCTTCGCCTTTACCGACCGTCAAAAAATCTACGATGTCGTCGAAGCCATTACCGGTTTCCGTATGCACCCGGCCTGGTTCCGTATCGGCGGTGTTGCACATGATCTGCCGCGCGGCTGGGATAAACTGCTGCGTGATTTCCTCGACTGGATGCCAAAACGTCTGGACTCTTACGAGAAAGCCGCGCTGCGTAACAGCATTCTGATTGCCCGTTCTAAGGGTGTTGCTGCCTACGGTGCAAAAGAAGCCCTGGATTGGGGTTGTACCGGTGCTGCGCTGCGTGCGACAGGAATTGATTTCGACGTGCGAAAAGCGCGTCCATACTCAGGCTACGAAAACTTCGACTTTGAAGTCCCGGTTGGCGGCGGTGTTTCTGACTGCTACACCCGCGTGATGCTGAAAGTTGAAGAGCTGCGCCAAAGCTTGCGCATTCTTGAGCAGTGTCTCAACAACATGCCGGAAGGCCCGTTCAAGGCGGATCACCCGCTGACTACGCCGCCACCGAAAGAGCGTACGCTGCAACATATCGAAACCCTGATCACCCACTTCCTGCAAGTTTCGTGGGGCCCGGTTATGCCGGCCAACGAATCCTTCCAGATGATTGAGGCGACCAAGGGTATCAACAGTTATTACCTGACCAGCGATGGCAGCACCATGAGCTACCGTACTCGTATTCGTACCCCGAGCTTTGCGCATTTACAGCAAATTCCGGTGGCGGTACGCGGCAGCCTGGTGTCCGACTTGATCGTCCATCTGGGTAGTATCGATTTTGTTATGTCAGATGTGGACCGCTAATTATGCACGAGAATCAACAACCACAAACCGAGGCTTTTGAGCTGAGTGCGGCAGAACGTGCGGCGATTGAGCACGAGATGCACCACTACGAAGACCCGCGTGCGGCGTCCATTGAAGCGCTGAAAATCGTTCAGAAACAGCGCGGTTGGGTGCCAGATGGCGCGATTTATGCGATTGCTGAAGTGCTCGGCATTCCGGCAAGTGATGTGGAAGGGGTGGCAACGTTCTACAGCCAAATCTTCCGCCAGCCGGTTGGCCGTCATGTGATCCGCTATTGCGACAGCGTGGTATGTCATATCACGGGTTATCAGGGGATTCAGGCTGCGCTCGAGAAAAAACTCGATATCAAGCCGGGGCAAACGACGTTTGATGGCCGCTTTACTCTGCTGCCGACCTGCTGCCTGGGTAACTGCGACAAGGGGCCGAGCATGATGATTGATGAGGACACTCACAGCCATCTGACGCCGGAAGCGATTCCTGACCTGCTGGAGCAGTACAAATGAAAACTGTAATTCGTACTGCTGAAACTCATCCGCTGACCTGGCGTCTACGCGATGACAAACAGCCGGTATGGCTCGATGAATATCAAAGCAAAAACGGTTACGAAGGTGCTCGCAAAGCCCTTGCTGGCATGGCGCCGGATGAAATCGTGAATGCGGTGAAAGACGCTGGCCTGAAAGGGCGCGGCGGCGCGGGCTTTTCCACGGGGCTTAAGTGGAGTCTGATGCCGAAAGACGAATCCATGAACATCCGTTACCTGCTGTGTAATGCCGATGAGATGGAACCCGGCACCTATAAAGACCGCCTGCTGATGGAACAACTGCCACACCTGCTGGTGGAAGGCATGCTGATCTCCGCGTTTGCGCTGAAAGCTTACCGCGGCTACATCTTCCTGCGCGGTGAGTACATCGAAGCGGCAGAAAATCTGCGTCGTGCGATTGCCGAAGCAACTGAAGCAGGTCTGCTTGGCAAAAATATCCTCGGCACCGGTTTTGACTTCGAACTGTTCGTGCACACCGGGGCAGGGCGTTATATCTGCGGTGAAGAAACCGCTCTGATTAACTCCCTTGAAGGCCGCCGTGCGAATCCACGCTCCAAGCCACCGTTCCCGGCAAGTTCCGGCGTGTGGGGTAAACCGACCTGTGTGAACAACGTCGAAACCCTGTGTAACGTTCCGGCTATTCTTGCTAACGGCGTGGAGTGGTATCAAAACATCTCTACCAGTAAAGACGCTGGCACAAAGTTGATGGGCTTCTCTGGTCGCGTCAAAAATCCAGGTCTTTGGGAATTACCTTTCGGTACCACCGCGCGCGAAATCCTTGAAGACTACGCTGGCGGTATGCGCGATGGACTCAAGTTCAAAGCCTGGCAGCCGGGCGGCGCAGGTACAGACTTCCTGACCGAAGCGCATCTTGACCTGCCAATGGAATTTGAAAGCATTGGTAAAGCGGGTAGCCGTCTGGGTACTGCGCTGGCGATGGCCGTTGACCATGAAATTGGGATGGTGCCGCTGGTCCGCAACCTGGAAGAATTCTTCGCTCGCGAGTCTTGTGGCTGGTGTACACCTTGCCGTGATGGCTTGCCGTGGAGTGTGAAGATCCTGCGTGCTCTTGAGCGTGGCGAAGGCCAGCCTGGTGATATCGAGACACTTGAGCAACTGTGTCGATTCCTTGGTCCGGGCAAAACTTTCTGTGCCCACGCACCTGGCGCCGTTGAGCCTCTGCAAAGCGCGATTAAATATTTCCGCGAAGAATTCGAAGCAGGCATCAAGCAGCCGTTCAGCAATACCCATGCGATCAATGGGATTCAGCCGAACCTGCTAAAAGCGCGCTGGTAGCGATATTGAATTTTGATTAACGCTCGAATTTATTCGAGCCAACTGGAAGCATGCTAATGGCTACGATTCATGTAGACGGCAAAGAATACGAAGTCAACGGGGCGGACAACTTGCTAGAAGCTTGTCTGTCTCTTGGCCTTGATATTCCGTATTTTTGCTGGCACCCGGCGCTGGGAAGCGTCGGTGCTTGCCGCCAGTGTGCGGTGAAGCAATATCAAAACGCGGAAGACACGCGTGGTCGCCTGGTGATGTCCTGTATGACACCAGCAACCGAAGGCACCTTTATTTCTATCGACGACGCAGAAGCGAAACAGTTCCGTGAAAGCGTGGTGGAATGGTTAATGACCAACCACCCGCACGACTGTCCGGTCTGCGAAGAGGGCGGTAACTGCCACCTTCAGGATATGACCGTGATGACGGGTCATAGTTTCCGTCGCTATCGTTTTACCAAACGTACCCACCGTAATCAGGATTTGGGGCCGTTCATCTCTCACGAAATGAACCGCTGCATCGCCTGTTACCGCTGCGTGCGTTACTACAAAGATTACGCCGATGGCGAAGATCTGGGCGTCTATGGCGCACATGACAACGTCTACTTTGGTCGTCCGGAAGACGGTACGCTTGAAAGCGAATTCTCCGGCAACCTGGTAGAAATCTGCCCGACCGGCGTGTTCACCGATAAAACGCACTCCGAGCGCTACAACCGTAAATGGGACATGCAGTTTGCACCAAGCATCTGCCAGCAGTGTTCCCTTGGCTGTAACACCAGCCCGGGCGAGCGTTACGGTGAACTGCGTCGTATCGAAAACCGTTATAACGGTACCGTTAACCACTACTTCCTGTGCGACCGTGGTCGTTTCGGCTATGGCTATGTAAACCTGAAAGACCGTCCGCGTCAGCCGGTTCAGCGCCGTGGCGATGATGTCATCACCCTGAACGCCGAACAGGCAATGCAGGGCGCGGCAGACATTCTGCGTCAGTCTAAGAAGGTCATCGGTATCGGCTCTCCACGTGCAAGCGTTGAAAGCAACTTTGCTCTTCGTGAGCTGGTGGGTGCAGAAAACTTCTACACCGGTATTGCTAACGGTGAGCAAGAACGTCTGCAACTGGTGCTGAAAGTGCTGCGCGAAGGCGGTATTCGTACCCCTGCGCTGCGCGAAATCGAATCCTACGATGCTGTTCTGGTGCTGGGTGAAGATCTGACACAAACGGGCGCGCGCGTTGCTTTGGCGGTTCGTCAGGCAGTGAAAGGTAAAGCGCGTGAAATGGCAGCCGCCCAGAAAGTGGCTGACTGGCAGATTGCGGCGATCATGAACATCGGCCAGCGTGCCAAACATCCGTTGTTTGTCACCAACGTCGACAACACGCGTCTCGACGACATCGCTGCGTGGACCTATCGCGCACCGGTAGAAGATCAGGCGCGTCTTGGCTTTGCGATCGCGCATGCGTTGGATAACAGCGCGCCGGCCGTTGACGGTCTGGATCGCGATTTGCAGAACAAGATCGACGTGATCGTGCAGGCGCTGGCGGGGGCGAAGAAACCACTGATTATTTCCGGTACCAACGCCGGGAGTGCTGACGTGATTCAGGCTGCAGCAAACGTTGCGAAAGCCCTGAAAGGCCGTGGTGCAGACGTTGGCGTGACCATGATTGCTCGTGCGGTGAACAGCATGGGTCTGGGTATGATCGGCGGCGGTTCTCTGGAAGAGGCCCTTAGCGAACTCGAAACTGGCGCCGCCGATGGCGTCATCGTGCTTGAGAACGACCTGCATCGTCATGCCTCTGCTGCACGCGTTGATGCTGCACTCTCCAAAGCGCCGCTGGTGATGGTTATCGACCATCAGCGTACGGCGATTATGGACAAAGCACACCTCGTGCTGTCTGCGGCAAGCTTTGCTGAAAGCGATGGTACGGTCATCAACAACGAAGGCCGCGCACAGCGTTTCTTCCAGGTTTATGACCCGTCATATTACGACAGCAACATCGTGATGCTGGAAAGCTGGCGCTGGCTGCACTCGCTGCATAGCACCGTTCAGAGCCGCGAAGTGGACTGGACGCAGCTTGACCACGTTATCGACGCGGTGGTGGAAAAACTACCTCAGTTGGCTGGCATTAAAGAAGCTGCGCCAGATGCAAGCTTCCGTATTCGCGGTCAGAAACTGGCCCGTGAGCCGCACCGTTACAGTGGCCGTACTGCGATGCGCGCCAATATCAGCGTGCATGAACCGCGCCAGCCGCAGGATAAAGACACGATGTTTGCCTTCTCAATGGAAGGTAACAACCAACCGTCTGCTCCGCGCTCTCAGGTTCCATTTGCATGGGCACCGGGCTGGAACTCCCCGCAGGCATGGAACAAATTCCAGTCTGAAGTAGGCGGTTCTCTGCGCCACGGCGATCCAGGCGTACGTCTGATTGAAGCTAGCGAAACAGGTCTGGATTACTACACGACCGTTCCGGCAAGCTTTGAGGCTCAGGAAGGCAACTGGCGTATCGCGCCGTACTACCATCTGTTTGGTAGCGATGAGATGTCCCAGCGTTCCCCTGTGTTCCAGACGCGCATGCCGCAGCCCTACATCAAACTCAATCCGGCGGATGCCGCGAAGCTTGGCGTAAACGCGGGCAGCCAAATCTCCTTTAGCTACGAAGGCCAGACAATCAGCTTGCCGCTGATTATCGCCGAAGGTCTGACAGCAGGACAGGTGGGTCTGCCGATGGGATTACCGGGTATTGCACCGGTCCTGGCGGGCGCGCGTCTTGATAATCTGCAGGAGGCACAAGCATGAGTTGGTTAACGCCGGATCTTATCGACATTCTGTTAAGCATTCTCAAGGCGGTGGTCATTCTGCTGGTGGTTGTCACCTGCGGTGCGTTCATGAGCTTTGGCGAACGTCGTCTGCTCGGTCTGTTCCAGAACCGTTACGGACCGAACCGTGTTGGCTGGGGTGGTTCACTCCAGCTAGTCGCGGACATGATCAAGATGTTCTTTAAAGAAGACTGGATCCCGAAATTCTCGGACCGCGTCATCTTTACTCTTGCGCCGATGATCGCGTTCACGTCGTTGCTGCTGGCATTCGCCATCGTTCCGGTTAGCCCTACCTGGGTTGTGGCTGACCTGAATATCGGGATTTTATTCTTCCTGATGATGGCTGGCCTGGCGGTTTACGCGGTGCTGTTCGCCGGTTGGTCCAGTAACAACAAATACTCGCTGCTGGGTGCGATGCGTGCTTCCGCGCAGACGCTGAGCTACGAAGTGTTCCTCGGACTCTCCCTGATGGGCGTAGTGGCGCAGGCCGGTTCATTCAACATGACCGACATCGTCAACAACCAGGCCGACATCTGGAACGTGATCCCGCAGTTCTTTGGTTTTGTCACCTTTGCTATCGCGGGTGTGGCTGTGTGTCACCGTCACCCATTTGACCAGCCAGAAGCCGAGCAGGAACTGGCCGACGGTTACCACATTGAATATTCCGGTATGAAATTCGGTCTGTTCTTCGTGGGCGAATACATCGGTATCGTCACCATTTCTGCGCTGATGGTCACGCTGTTCTTTGGTGGCTGGCACGGTCCGTTCTTACCGCCGTTCATCTGGTTCGCGCTGAAAACCGCGTTCTTCATGATGATGTTCATTTTGATTCGCGCCTCATTACCGCGTCCGCGTTATGACCAGGTAATGTCCTTCGGCTGGAAAGTGTGCCTGCCGCTGACGCTAGTCAACTTGTTGGTAACGGCGGCTGTCATTCTCTGGCAGGCGCAATAGGGGCGAATAGATCATGACCTTGAAAGAATTACTCGTAGGCGCCGGCACCCAGATCCGCAGTATCTGGATGATCGGGCTGCACGCGTTTGCTAAACGCGAAACCCAGATGTATCCGGAAGAGCCGGTATATCTGCCGCCGCGCTACCGTGGCCGTATCGTGCTTTCTCGCGATCCGGACGGCGAAGAGCGTTGCGTTGCCTGTAACCTGTGTGCGGTAGCGTGTCCGGTAGGCTGTATCTCTCTGCAGAAAGCAGAGACCAAAGATGGCCGCTGGTACCCTGAGTTTTTCCGCATCAACTTCTCGCGCTGCATTTTCTGCGGTCTGTGTGAAGAAGCGTGCCCAACCACGGCGATTCAGCTGACTCCCGATTTTGAAATGGGTGAGTACAAGCGCCAGGACCTGGTGTACGAGAAAGAGGATCTGCTGATTTCCGGTCCGGGCAAATACCCGGAATATAACTTCTACCGGATGGCGGGTATGGCAATCGACGGCAAAGATAAAGGCGAAGCAGAGAACGAAGCTAAGCCTATCGACGTCAAGAGCCTGTTACCGTAAGGAGAAGGGCAATGGAATTCGCTTTTTATATCTGTGGCCTCATCGCCATCCTGGCCACGCTGCGAGTGATCACGCACACCAACCCGGTGCATGCGCTGCTGTATCTGATCATCTCGCTGCTGGCTATTTCCGGCGTGTTTTTCGCGCTTGGTGCGCACTTTGCGGGCGCACTGGAAATCATCGTCTACGCGGGTGCCATTATGGTTCTCTTCGTGTTCGTCGTGATGATGCTGAACCTGGGCGGTGCTGAAATCGAACAGGAACGTCAGTGGCTGAAGCCGCAAGTGTGGATTGGTCCGGCTATTTTATCGGCCATCATGCTGGTAGTTATCGTTTACGCCATTCTGGGTGTTAACGACCAGGGCATTGACGGTACGCCAATTAGCGCTAAAGAAGTGGGTATTGCGCTGTTCGGCCCGTACGTTCTGGCGGTTGAACTGGCGTCGATGCTGCTGTTGGCGGGTCTGGTTGTGGCATTCCACGTTGGCCGCGAAGAGCGTGCTGGCGAAGTGCTGAGCAACCGGACTGACGATCGCGCGAAAAGAAAAACGGAGGAGCGCGCATGATTCCTTTAACACATGGACTGATCCTCGCCGCGATTTTATTCGTTCTCGGGCTGACGGGTCTGGTTATCCGCCGCAATCTGCTGTTTATGCTGATCGGTCTGGAAATCATGATTAATGCTTCCGCGCTGGCCTTTGTGGTCGCCGGTAGCTATTGGGGTCAGCCTGATGGTCAGGTTATGTACATTCTCGCGATCAGCCTTGCGGCTGCCGAAGCGAGTATTGGCCTGGCGCTGTTGCTGCAGCTCCATCGTCGCCGCCAGAACCTGAACATCGATTCAGTAAGTGAGTTGCGTGGATGAACATGCTTGCCTTAACCATTATTTTTCCATTGATTGGCTTTGTGCTGCTGGCATTTTCCCGCGGCCGCTGGTCGGAAAACGTGTCCGCAACGGTGGGCATTGGCTCAATCGGCCTTGCTGCGCTGGTCACAGCGTATGCGGGAATTGACTTCTTTAACAACGGCAAGCAGGCCTTCAGCGTCCCGCTGTGGACCTGGATGTCGGTCGGTGATTTCAACATTGGTTTCAACCTGGTCCTGGATGGTCTGTCACTGACCATGCTGTCGGTTGTCACTGGCGTCGGTTTCCTGATTCACATGTTCGCCTCCTGGTATATGCGCGGTGAAGAGGGGTACTCCCGCTTCTTCGCGTACACCAACTTGTTTATCGCGAGCATGGTGATTCTGGTGCTGGGCGATAACCTGCTGCTGATGTATCTCGGCTGGGAAGGCGTGGGGCTGTGTTCCTACTTGCTGATCGGTTTCTATTACACCGATCCGAAGAATGGCGCAGCGGCCATGAAAGCGTTCGTCGTGACCCGCGTGGGTGACGTGTTCCTCGCTTTCGCGCTGTTCATTCTTTACAACGAACTGGGCACGCTGAATTTCCGCGAAATGGTGGAACTGGCTCCGGCTCACTTCGAAGCAGGTAACAACATGCTGACGTGGGCGACGCTGATGCTGCTGGGTGGTGCTGTGGGTAAATCCGCTCAGCTGCCGTTGCAGACCTGGCTTGCCGATGCGATGGCCGGTCCAACGCCTGTCTCCGCGCTGATCCACGCTGCTACCATGGTAACTGCAGGTGTCTACCTGATTGCCCGTACGCACGGCCTGTTCCTGATGACGCCGGAAATTCTGCATCTGGTCGGTATCGTGGGTGCGGTAACGCTGGTAATGGCGGGCTTTGCTGCGCTGGTTCAGACCGACATCAAACGCGTTCTTGCGTACTCCACCATGAGCCAGATCGGGTATATGTTCCTGGCGCTGGGTGTGCAGGCGTGGGACGCGGCGATTTTCCATCTGATGACGCACGCGTTCTTTAAAGCGCTGCTGTTCCTCTCGTCTGGCTCGGTGATTCTGGCCTGCCACCACGAGCAGAACATCTTCAAGATGGGCGGTCTGCGCAAATCCATTCCGCTGGTGTATGTCTGCTTCCTGGTGGGTGGCGCAGCGTTGTCAGCGCTGCCAATCATCACCGCGGGCTTCTTCAGTAAGGACGAAATCCTTGCAGGTGCTATGGCGAATGGTCATATCAATCTGATGGTGGCAGGTCTGGTCGGTGCGTTTATGACCTCTCTGTACACCTTCCGTATGATTTTCATCGTCTTCCACGGCAAAGAACAAATTCACGCTCATGCAGGAAAGGGGATTACCCACCATCTGCCGCTGATTGTGCTGCTGGTGCTGTCTACTTTCGTCGGCGCAATGATTGTTCCGCCATTGCAGGGCGTGCTGCCAGATACCACCGAGCTTGAGCACGGCCGCGTTCTGACGCTAGAAATCACCTCGGGTGTGGTCGCGATTGCGGGCATCCTGATTGCTGCATGGCTGTGGCTGGGCAAACGTACTCTGGTGACGTCGATTACCAACAGTGCGCCAGGGCGTCTGCTGAGTACCCTGTGGTACAACGCATGGGGCTTCGACTGGCTGTACGACAAGATTTTCGTCAAGCCATTCCTGGGTATTGCGTGGCTGCTCAAACGTGACCCGATGAACTCAATGATGAACATCCCGGCGATTCTTTCCCGCTTTGCAGGTAAAGGCCTGCTGTTGAGCGAGAACGGGTATCTGCGCTGGTATGTCGCATCGATGAGCATCGGCGCGGTTGTGGTGCTGGCTCTGCTGATGGTGTTGCGTTGAGTTTGATGGTTGTGTGAATAGGCCTGGTGAAATCCCGGGCCTGTGAACTAAGAATACATTTAGATTACTTTCCTGAAGTACAGGCTTTTCGACGTTGAGTATGACGAGCGAAACAGCTTGGGCAGGAGTAAAAATAAGGGACATACTTAGCTATGTTATTGCCTTGGTTGATATTAATTCCCTTCATTGGTGGATTCCTGTGCTGGCAGACTGAACGCTTTGGCGTGAAGATGCCGCGCTGGATTGCGCTGATCACCATGGGATTGACGTTTCTGCTTGGCCTGCAACTCTGGTTGCAGGGCGGCTATTCTTTGACCCAATCTGCGGGCCTTCCGCAGTGGCAATCTGAATTTATCCTGCCGTGGATCCCACGTTTTGGCATCACAATCCATCTGGCAATCGACGGTCTGTCGCTGCTGATGGTGGTGCTGACGGGTCTGCTCGGTGTTCTGGCGGTACTGTGCTCCTGGCGAGAAATCGAAAAATACCAGGGCTTTTTCCACCTGAACCTGATGTGGATTTTGGGCGGCGTCATCGGCGTGTTCCTGGCCATCGACATGTTCCTGTTCTTCTTCTTCTGGGAAATGATGCTGGTGCCGATGTACTTCCTGATCGCGCTGTGGGGCCACAAGGCATCCGACGGTAAAACGCGTATCACGGCGGCAACCAAGTTCTTCATCTACACCCAGGCGAGTGGTCTGGTGATGTTGATTGCGATCCTGGGACTGGTCTTTGTGCATCACAATGCGACTGGCGTCTGGACCTTCAACTACGAAGAGTTGCTGAAAACGCCAATGTCACACGGTGTTGAATACCTGCTGATGCTCGGTTTCTTCATCGCGTTTGCAGTGAAAATGCCGGTTGTTCCGCTGCACGGCTGGCTGCCAGATGCGCACTCCCAGGCACCAACGGCGGGTTCTGTTGACCTGGCGGGGATTTTGCTGAAAACCGCGGCCTACGGTCTGCTGCGTTTCGCACTGCCGCTGTTCCCGAACGCTTCTGCTGAGTTCGCCCCGATTGCGATGTGGCTGGGTGTGATCGGTATTTTCTACGGCGCATGGATGGCATTCACGCAGTACGACATTAAACGTCTTATCGCGTACACCTCCGTTTCTCACATGGGCTTCGTACTGATTGCGATCTACACCGGCAGCCAGCTTGCGTACCAGGGGGCGGTTATCCAGATGATTGCACACGGTCTGTCTGCGGCAGGTCTGTTCATTCTGTGTGGTCAACTGTACGAACGTCTGCATACCCGTGACATGCGCATGATGGGCGGTCTGTGGAGCAAAATTAAATGGTTGCCAGCGCTGTCCATGTTCTTCGCGGTTGCGACGCTGGGTATGCCGGGCACCGGTAACTTTGTCGGCGAATTCATGATTCTGTTCGGCAGCTTTAAAGTGGTTCCGGTTATCACGGTTGTCTCCACTTTCGGCCTGGTCTTCGCGTCCGTTTACTCGCTGGCGATGCTGCACCGTGCTTACTTCGGTAAAGCGAAGAGTGAAATCGCGGCGCAAGAACTGCCGGGGATGTCTCTGCGCGAGCTGTCCATCGTTCTGTTGCTGGTCGTACTGCTGGTGCTGCTGGGCTTATATCCGCAGCCAATTCTGGATACCTCGCATTCCGCGATGGGTAACATCCAGCAGTGGTTTGTTAATTCTGCTTCTACTACAAGGCCGTAAATCGCCATGACAATAACTCCACAACAACTGATCGCGCTGCTACCGCTGCTGATCGTCGGATTGACGGTGGTGGTTGTGATGCTCTCCATTGCGTGGCGACGCAATCACTTCCTGAATGCCACGCTGTCGGTTCTGGGTCTGAACGCTGCGTTAGTCTCCCTCTGGTTTGTTGGCCAGGCGGGCGCCATGGATGTCACCCCGCTGATGCGTGTTGACGGCTTTGCCATGCTGTACACCGGACTGGTGCTTCTGGCGAGCCTGGCAACCTGCACTTTTGCGTACCCGTGGCTCGAAGGCTATTACGACAACAAAGAAGAGTTTTATCTGCTGGTACTGATCGCCTCACTGGGCGGTATTTTGCTGGCAAACGCTAACCATCTGGCAGCGCTGTTCCTCGGTATTGAGCTGATCTCTCTGCCGCTGTTCGGCCTGATTGGTTACGCGTACCGTCAGAAGCGCTCTCTGGAAGCGAGTATCAAGTATACGATTCTGTCTGCTGCGGCCTCGTCCTTCCTGCTGTTTGGTATTGCGCTGCTGTACGCACAGTCTGGTAATCTCTCTTTCGTCGCACTGGGTAAGAGTCTTGGCGACAACATGCTGCATGAACCGCTGCTGCTGGCGGGTCTGGGCATGATGATTGTGGGTCTGGGCTTCAAGCTTTCTCTGGTTCCGTTCCACCTGTGGACGCCGGACGTATACCAGGGCGCACCGGCTCCGGTTTCCACCTTCCTGGCGACGGCGAGTAAAATCGCTATCTTCAGCGTGGTGATGCGTCTGTTCCTGTACGCTCCAGTGGGTGACAGTGAAGCCGTACGTGTGGTGCTGGGCGTGATTGCATTCGCTTCCATCATCTTCGGTAACCTGATGGCGCTGAGCCAGACTAATATCAAGCGTCTGCTCGGTTACTCCTCTATCTCCCATCTGGGCTACCTGATGGTGGCATTGATCGCGTTGCAAAACGGCTCAATGTCGATGGAAGCAGTCGGTGTTTATCTGGCAGGTTACCTGTTCAGCAGCCTCGGCGCGTTCGGTGTGGTCAGCCTGATGTCCAGCCCGTACCGTGGCCCGGATGCCGATTCACTGTTCTCCTACCGTGGTTTGTTCTGGCACCGTCCGATTTTGTCTGCGGTCATGACCGTGATGATGCTGTCTCTGGCCGGTATCCCGATGACGCTGGGCTTTATCGGTAAATTCTACGTGCTGGCAGTCGGTGTACAGGCGGGTCTGTGGTGGCTGACCGCTGCGGTGGTTATCGGTTCCGCAATTGGTTTGTACTACTACCTGCGTGTAGCGGTCAGCTTGTATCTGAGCGCGCCGCAACAGCTTAACCGCGATGCGCCAACCAACTGGCAATACAGCGCGGGCGGTATTGTAGTGCTGATTTCTGCGCTGCTGGTGCTGATCTTCGGTATCTATCCGCAACCGCTGATCACGCTCGTGCAACACGCGATGCCGTTGATGTAAGCGATGTATGAAACAAAAAACCCGCTTCGGCGGGTTTTTTTATGGTTTGCCCCTTTTCCCCCTGGGAAAGGGGCGCGGTGAGAGCACGAGCCCGCACCGCAACGAAGCCAGCTATTTGCGGCTAATCAGCGGGCCGTCTATTTTCTTCGCTGAGCGATCCAGCACTTCTTCAATCACCGCGGACAGTTCGTTCAGTTCGAACTTAGCCACATAGCCATCCGCTTTCACCTTACGAATATGATCTTCGTTGGCATTTCCTGAAAGGGATGAGTGGATCACCACAGGAATGTGCTTGAGGATTTCGTCGGTTTTGATTTTGCGCGTCAGGGTGAAACCATCCATCTCCGGCATCTCAAGGTCGGTTAAGACCAGTGAAATTTTATCGGTGATCGGTACGCCTTCTGCCTGCGCTTGCGCGGCCAGAACGCCAATTTTTTCCCACGCTTCTTTCCCGGTGATATGCATTTCGGCAGGAATGTTCATCGCTTCCAGCCCTTTCTCCAGCATAGAGCGCGCGACTTTCGAATCTTCCGCAACAATCGCGACAGCGCCTGGCTTGATATTGAATTTGGTTGTTTTCAGGTTGGTCGCATGCAGATCGTGATTGGATGGCGTGATGTCATACAGGATCTGCTCAACGTCGAGCACCATCGCCAGATCGTTCGTATCGGTATTTTCATCAAGACACGCGATGCTGGTGATATAGCGGCCGCTGACGGCGGTCGCAGCATGAACTTGTTTCCAGTCGAGACGCATAATGTTCTCAACGGATTCCACAGCGAACGCCTGCACGCTGCGCGCGTATTCGGTAATGAGAAGAATATTCAGCCCGGTAGCCGGTTTACAACCCGCCACGGCGGCTAAATCGATAACTGGAATCACCTGATCGCGAATATTGACCATCCCCATCAGCGGCGATTTCATGCCCGCAGGTTTGGTGAATTCAGGCATAGGAACAATTTCGCGCAGTTTGAAAACGTTAATGCCAAACAGCTCAGACTTATTTTCATTTAACGACGTACCAAGACGGAACAGCAAAAGTTCGAATCGGTTTGACAGGGTGAGATTCGCCCTGTCATCAATATCTTTCTGGAAATTATCCATTCTACCCTCAAGTGAGATGCTTGCCTTTTAATCGTTATCGGCACGCGGAGGGAAAAGTGAAGGGCTAAACGCAAACCTGCATGAAATCTTGCGCCAGTTCGCATTGCGGGAATACCGCCCGGCACTCTTTCAGCAACGATTCGCAACCCTGTGCGTCGTAGCGCGAACTGACGTGGGTGACGAGCAGTTTACCCACAGATGCGTCTCGGGCGAGCAGAGCGGCCTGGCGTGTGGAACTGTGACCGCGACTGTTTGCCTTCTGCTCCATCGCCGCTTCTAGCGTGGCTTCATGGACTAACACATCCGCATTTCTGGCCAGCGCAAGCGCCGCAGGGCAGGGGGCCGTATCGCCAAAAATCACCAGCTTTTTACCCGGCAGTGGCGCTGAAAGATAATCCTGACCGTTCACAATGCGCCCGTCTTCCAGTGTCACCGTGTCGCCGTGCTTCAGACGCTGGAAAAGAGGACCGGGCTTTATGCCATCGGCGATCAGCGCAGCGGCATCCAGCGCACCGGGTTTGTCGTGTTCCTCAATGCGATAGCCGTAGCATTCCACAGGGTGATTTAACGCCCCTGCGGTCACGGTATACTGCTCATCTTCGAACACCACGCCTTCGCTAACTTCTACGATCTCAAGTGGGTAATCGGTCCAGGAACCGCTTAAACGCAACGCAGTTTCCGTAAACTCGCGAATACCCGCCGGGCCGAAGATGGTCAACGGATTGACGTTTCCGGCCATCGACCGGCTGCATAACAATCCAGGCAAACCGAACACATGATCGCCATGCAAATGGGTGATAAAAATCTTATCGAGCTTACCGGGGTGATAAGGCGTATGTAGCAGCTGATGCTGCGTCCCTTCACCGCAATCAAAAAGCCACAGCCCCGCACGCGTAGGATGCTGCAAATCCAGCAGTATTGCCGTCACGTTTCGCGATCGGGTTGGCACGCCAGCAGACGTGCCGAGAAAAATCAGTTCCATAACGCCATCAGACTCTTTGCGAACGAGAAAGTGTTTAGTATAACGGGATGATATCCAATAAGGAGCCTGACATGATTCAGTGGCAAGATTTACATCACAGCGAGCTGACCGTTCCGCTCCTGTATGACATCCTCAAATTGCGCTGTGAAGTGTTTGTCGTCGAACAGACCTGCCCGTATCAGGATATTGATGGCGATGACCTGATCGGCGAGAACCGCCATATTCTCGGCTGGAAGGATAACGAGCTGGTGGCGTATGCGAGGATTCTGAAAAGTGACGAAGATGTTGAGCCGGTGGTGATTGGCCGCGTCATTATTAGTGGCAAAGCGCGCGGCGAAAAACTGGGTTATGCGTTGATGGAACAAACGCTCTCAGTATGCGAAAAACAGTGGCCGGACAAGGCGTTATATCTCAGCGCGCAGGCCCATCTCCAGCCATTTTATGCTCACTTTGGGTTTGTGCCTGTCACTCCCGTGTACGACGAAGATGGCATTCCGCACGTCGGCATGGCGAGAGAAACGAAACAGGCGCAATGAGTTGTCGTTGTCTATAGTTACCGAACTAATGCACTCATATGGAGAAAACTATGTCATTTCAATCCTGGGATACCCGTATCGATGACGATCTGGCGCTGCTAAGTGAGACGCTGGAAGAGGTGCTGCGTTCTTCGGGCGATCCGGCCGATCAAAAATACATTGAGCTTAAAGCTCGTGCCGAACAGGCGCTGGAGGACGTGAAAAATCGCGTGAGTCATGCGTCCGATAATTATTATTATCGCGCCAAGAAAGCGGTTTATCGTGCTGATGATTATGTGCATGAAAAACCGTGGCAAGGCATCGGCGTAGGTGCCGCTGCGGGACTGGTTTTGGGGCTGTTGCTCGCCCGTCGCTAAGATTACGCACCACAGGTTGACCCCTCCCTATACGTGGGTACTGCTTTTTATTGCAAGTACCCCGTATAATATGAGGTTTTTATAGGGGGAGAACCGCGTGCACTCGATTTCCATCGCGCTGGAACGTCTTGGCGACTTTCTGCAGCAAGATATTCCCGCCACAGCCGGTCTGCGTCATTTCGACGTCTCCTTCCCCTTAAACGATGCTTTTGATCCTCTTGCCTGGCTAGGCGCGCAGATAGCATATCCCCAGTTTTACTGGCAACAGCGTAACGGCGATGAAGAACTGGCGGCACTGGGCGCAGCAGAACACTTTTCAACCCTGTCGGCCGCCCGTCAGTTTTTAAATAATTCCCACGCCTCTGCCGATACCCGCATTTGCGGTCTTAACGCCTTTACCCCCGGACAGAGCCATTTATTTTTGCCGCGCCTGCTATGGCAGCGCACGGGCGGTATGGCGAGTTTACGGCTAAACCTGTCGAGCAATGTCTCTTTGCAAGACGATGCCCGGCGTGCCCTCGAATTTTTGCAGCAGCTCCAGGCCATCAGACCGATAACTACGCTCTCATCGAAAATCGTGCGTGAAACGCATCTGCCCGCACGGCCAGAATGGTTGAGTTTGGTTTCGCAGGCGACGGACGCCATTGCACACGGTGAGTTTGAAAAAGTGGTGCTGGCGCGTGCAACCGATTTGCACGTTGACCAACGCGTCACGGCCATTGCACTGATGGCGGCCAGCCGACGTATCAATCACAACTGTTACCATTACTGCATGATTTTTGATGCGCAGAACGCTTTCTTGGGGTCATCCCCGGAGCGACTGTGGCGGCGACGTGACACACTTTTGCGTACCGAAGCGCTTGCCGGAACGGTTGCCAGCCATGCTGATGACGCGCAGAGCCATCGTTTGGGTGAATGGTTGCTTAACGACGATAAAAATCAGCGTGAAAACATGCTGGTAGTAGAAGATATTTGCCAGCGTTTACAGCATCATACTCAGGCGCTGGAGGTGCTTCCCGCACAAGTCGTGCGCCTGAGAAAGGTGCAACATTTGCGCCGATGTATCTGGACGGAACTTAACCTCGCCGACGATGAGCAATGCCTGCATTTATTGCAGCCAACCGCGGCCGTTGCAGGATTACCCCGTGATTCCGCGCGCGCGTTTATTCAGCGTAACGAGCCCTTTGAGCGCGAGTGGTATGCCGGTTCAGCGGGTTATCTTTCCCCGGAGCAAAGCGAATTCTGCGTCACGTTGCGCTGCGCGCGCGTGAGTCACACCGCGGTAAGACTCTATGCGGGAGCCGGGATTATTAGCGGATCCGTTCCCGAAGAAGAGTGGCAGGAGATAGAAAACAAAGCCGCAGGGCTGAGAACATTGCTCCTTATGGATTAATACTGAGTCGCACATTCCCGATTCATATCAAAATTCAATCTGTCTCTATTATTTATACTGTGCCTTAATATTGATACCGGACAATTTCATGTCAGTAAGTTCTTTTAACCGACGCTGGGCGGCGGTCATTCTTGAAGCCCTGACTCGCCATGGCGTCAGGCATGTGTGTATTGCACCGGGCTCACGCTCCACGCCGCTGACGCTTGCGGCGGCGGAAAACCGCGCGTTTATTCATCACACCCATTTTGATGAACGTGGCCTTGGCCATCTGGCTTTGGGGCTGGCGAAAGTTAGCAAAGCGCCCGTGGCGGTCATTGTCACGTCCGGTACGGCCGTCGCGAATCTCTATCCAGCGCTGATTGAGGCGGGGTTAACGGGCGAAAAACTGGTGCTGCTCACCGCAGACAGACCGCCTGAGCTGATCGACTGCGGTGCCAACCAGGCGATTCGTCAGCCCGGTATTTTTGCCTCGCATCCTGCCGAGGCGCTCTCGTTGCCGCGTCCCACTCAGGACATTCCAGCCAGTTGGTTGGTTTCAACGCTTGATCATGCCATGGGCGCACTCCGTCACGGCGCGCTGCACATCAACTGCCCGTTTGCTGAACCGCTGTATGGCGAGCTGAACGATACCGGCGTTGAATGGCAGCAAACCCTTGGCAACTGGTGGCAAAGCGATAAGCCGTGGCTACGTGCGCAAACGCATCTGCAAAGCGGACAGCAGCGCGACTGGTTCCACTGGCGACAGAAGCGCGGCGTGATCCTCGCCGGGCGTATGACTGCCGCTGAGGGCAAACAGGTCGCTGAATGGGCCAAAACGCTGGGCTGGCCGCTGATTGGCGATGTACTTTCGCAAACCGGTCAGCCGCTGCCGTGCGCAGATTTATGGCTGGGCAACGCAAAAGCGGTTACCGAACTTGCACAGGCGCAAATTGTGATTCAGTTAGGCTCAAGCCTCACTGGAAAACGCGTGTTGCAGTGGCAATCCACCTGCAAGCCGGAAGAGTACTGGCTGGTTGACTCGCTGGAAGGGCGGCTCGATCCGGCTCATCATCGTGGGCGTCGCCTGGTCAGTGCGATTGGCGAATGGTTGGAAGATCACCCAGCGGAAAAACGTCAAGCCTGGGCGACGGCTATCCCCGAGCTTTCTCGCCTGGCGTGGGACCTCACCACACAGCAATGCGAGCGTTTTGGCGAGGCGGAACTGGCGCATCGGATTCGTCAGTATCTGCCCGACCAGGGTCAGCTCTTTGTCGGAAACAGCCTGGTGGTCCGCCTGATTGATGCGCTTTCTAAGCTCCCAGCTGGATATCCGGTTTACAGCAACCGTGGTGCCAGCGGTATCGACGGGCTGATTTCCACCGCCGCGGGCGTTCAGCGCGCCAGTACCAAACCAACACTCGCGATTGTGGGTGATCTCTCCGCGTTATATGACCTCAACGCGCTGGCCTTGCTGCGCCAGGCGTCGGCACCGTTCGTGCTGATTGTGGTCAACAATAACGGCGGACAAATTTTCTCTCTGCTGCCAACGCCGCAAAGTGAGCGCGAACGTTTCTACCTGATGCCGCAAAATGTGCAGTTCGAGCATGCGGCAGCGATGTTCAGCCTCAAATATCATCGCCCGCAAAGTTGGTCCGAACTGGACGATGCCATGAGCACCGCCTGGCAGCAGCCGGGTGCCACGCTCATCGAGCTGGTGGTGAATGATTCTGACGGGGCGCAAAAGCTGCAACATCTCCTCGCGCAGGTGAGCCATCTATGATCCTGAACGGTAAAACGCGCGCAGGAAAACCGGGCTTTCCCTGGCTGGTTTTCCTGCACGGTTTTTCCGGTGACAGTCGGGAATGGCAGGAGGTGGGTGCGCAACTGCCCGATTATCCGCAGTTGCATCTCGATTTGCCCGGACACGGTGATTCCGCAAATATTGCCGTCGCCGGATTTGACGAGGTGAGCCAATTACTCGCCGATACGCTTGTTAGTTACAACATACTTAAGTTTTGGCTGGTGGGATACTCTCTCGGCGGCCGCATTGCGATGTTTCACGCTTGCCAGCAGCCCGCGGGATTAATTGGACTGGTCGTTGAAGGCGGACATCCCGGAATGCACGATGAACCGACCCGCAAATCGCGGGCAGAATCGGACGCCCAGTGGGCGGAGCGCTTCCGGCGCGAACCCTTAGAAAATGTCTTCAGCGCCTGGTATCAGCAACCGGTTTTCGCCGCTTTACATGACACCGAGCGTGATGCGCTGGTGGCGCTGCGCAGTCAAAATAACGGCGCGGCGCTTGGCGCAATGTTGCAGGCGACCTCGCTTGCACAGCAGCCCGATCTGCGAGCTGCTCTGCGCGCGCACGACTATCCATTCCATTATGTGTATGGCGAACACGACGATAAGTTTGGCGCAATAGCGACTGAACTTACTGCCCAACGCCATGTGATTCCCAATGCCGGACACAACGCCCATCGGGAAAACCCCGCTGCGGTTGCTGAATGTTTGGCTCAGATACTGCGTCTTCGAATAAAGGACATTCCATGATCTATCCTGATGAACAAATGCTGTACGCACCGGTTGAATGGCAAGACTGCTCCGAAGGTTACACGGATATTCGTTATCACAAGTCCGCCGACGGTATCGCCAAAATCACCATTAATCGTCCACAGGTGCGTAACGCATTTCGTCCGTTGACCGTTAAAGAGATGATTCAGGCGATGGCTGACGCGCGTTACGACGACAACATCGGCGTCATCGTCCTGACCGGCGAGGGCGATAAAGCCTTCTGCGCTGGCGGCGATCAGAAAGTCCGCGGCGATTACGGCGGATATCAGGATGATTCAGGCACCCATCACCTGAACGTGCTCGACTTCCAGCGCCAGATCCGCACCTGTCCAAAACCCGTTGTCGCGATGGTGGCCGGTTTCTCCATCGGTGGCGGTCACGTATTGCACATGATGTGTGACCTGACCATTGCTGCTGAAAACGCCGTTTTCGGCCAGACCGGCCCGAAAGTGGGTTCTTTCGACGGCGGCTGGGGCGCATCCTATATGGCGCGTATCGTGGGTCAGAAAAAAGCGCGTGAAATCTGGTTCCTGTGCCGTCAGTACAATGCACAGGAAGCGTTGGATATGGGTCTGGTCAACACCGTTGTGCCGATTGCCGATCTGGAAAAAGAGACCGTTCGCTGGTGTCGTGAAATGCTGCAAAACAGCCCAATGGCGCTGCGTTGCCTGAAAGCGGCGCTGAACGCCGACTGCGATGGTCAGGCGGGTCTGCAGGAGCTGGCCGGTAATGCGACCATGCTGTTCTACATGACGGAAGAGGGTCAGGAAGGCCGTAACGCGTTTAATGAAAAACGCCAGCCGGACTTCAGCAAATACAAGCGTAACCCGTAATGCGCGGCGCGCAGGTTTACCGCTGGCAGATCCCCATGGACGCGGGTGTGGTGCTGCGCGATCGGCGGCTCAAAACCCGTGACGGCTTGTTTGTCCATCTGCAGCAGGATGACCGTCAGGGCTGGGGCGAAATTTCGCCTCTGCCGGGCTTCAGTCTGGAATCGCTGGCTGAGGCCGAAACGGCGCTGCTGGCGTGGGCCAACGCCTGGCGGATAGGGGAATCACCGGCATTGCCGGCTATTCCATCTGCCTCTTTCGGGATTAGCTGCGCGCTCGCTGAGCTTGACGGCACTTTACCGGAGGCAGCAGATTACCGCGCTGCGCCGCTCTGTTCAGGCGATCCAGATGAGCTGTTTGAATCGCTGGCAGCGATGCCGGGTGAAAAAGTCGCCAAAGTGAAAGTGGGTCTGTACGAAGCGGTACGCGATGGGATGGTGGTCAATTTGCTGCTGGAGGCGATTCCGGATCTGCGCCTGCGTCTGGATGCCAACCGCGCCTGGACACCTCTGAAAGCGCAGCAGTTCGCGAAATACGTCAATCCCGATTATCGCGATCGTATAGCCTTTCTCGAAGAGCCGTGCAAAACCCGTGATGATTCCCGCGTTTTTGCGCAGGAAACCGGGATCGCCATCGCGTGGGACGAAAGTTTACGCGAAGCGGGTTTTGAATTTGTCGCTGAACCTGGCGTGACGGCGCTGGTGATCAAACCCACGCTCACGGGCAGCCTGGATAAAGTGTGTAAGCAGGTTGCCGCTGCGCATGCGCTGGGTTTGACGGCGGTGATCAGTTCATCGATTGAATCCAGTCTTGGTCTGACGCAGCTTGCGCGCATTGCCGCGTGGCTGACGCCGCAGACTATCCCCGGACTGGACACGCTTAACCTGATGCAAACGCAACTGGTGCGTCGTTGGCCTGGCAATCCGCTCCCGTATCTGGATATTGAGGCGCTGGAGCCGCTGCTATGAGTTTTACCGACTGGCCATGGAAGCACTGGTGCGCGCGTCATCCGGCTAAACCTGCCGTGCGGCTAAACCAGGAAATCCTGAGCTGGCAGCAGCTTTGTCAGCGAGTGGATGCTCTGGCGAAAGGATTCCATCGGCAGGGCATTCAAGAAGGCGACGGGGTGATGCTGATGGCGCAAAATCACCCCACCACGCTGCTGGCGTGGCTTGCGCTGCTGCAATGCGGCGCGCGCATTTTACCGGTCAATCCCCAGCTTCCGCGCCCGCTCCTCAATGTGCTGATCCCGCAAATGACGCTGCGCTTTGCGCTGGTGCTGGACGGCGAATTTGATGGGCTAATGCCTCTCGCCATGCAGGACGTGCCGGGCAGCCATTCAGTGACCTGGCAGCCAGAACGGCTGGCGTCGATGACGCTCACTTCCGGTTCAACCGGGCTGCCAAAAGCCGCCGTCCATACGCCTGCCGCGCATCTCGCCAGCGCGGAAGGGGTGTTGTTGTTGATGCCTTATGGCGCCCAGGACGACTGGCTGCTGTCACTGCCGCTGTTCCATGTCTCCGGGCAGGGGATTTTGTGGCGCTGGCTGTTTGCCGGTGCGCGGTTGACCGTGCGTGATAAGCAACCGCTTGAACAGATGCTGCAGGGCTGTACGCATGCATCGCTGGTGCCGACGCAGCTTTGGCGTTTACTGAATCATTGTGAGCCTCTCGCCCTCAAAGCTGTCCTGCTCGGCGGCGCGGCAATCCCGGTCGAACTCACGCAAAAGGCGAAAGCGCAAGGCATTCGCTGCTGGTGTGGCTACGGTCTTACCGAATTTGCGTCGACGGTCTGCGCGAAAGAGGCTGACGGGAAACCGGATGTTGGCAGTCCACTTCCTGGAAGGGAAGTCAAAATTGTCGAGGGTGAAATCTGGCTCAAAGCGCAGAGCATGGCTCGCGGCTACTGGCGTGATGACAACATCATCCCACTGGTTAACGAACAAGGTTGGTTTGCCACCCGCGATCGCGGTGAACTTGTCGCGGGGTCTCTGACGATTCTCGGGCGCATGGATAACCTGTTTTTTAGCGGGGGAGAAGGGATACAGCCGGAAGCGCTCGAACGCGTTATCGGGGCGCATCCGCTTATCCATCAGGTGTTTGTGGTTCCGCTGGACGACGCTGAATTTGGTCAACGGCCTGTCGCCGTGGTTGAGTGTGAAACCGGCACCGATATCACCGTTTTTCCCGAGTGGGTGCGCGATAAGCTGGCTCGCTTCCAGCAGCCGTTGCACTGGCTGGTTTTGCCCGCAGAGCTTAAAAACGGGGGGATTAAAATTTCTCGCCGCGCGTTACAGC
This sequence comes from Lelliottia sp., assembly GCF_045627565.1. Classification (NCBI taxonomy): domain Bacteria; kingdom Pseudomonadati; phylum Pseudomonadota; class Gammaproteobacteria; order Enterobacterales; family Enterobacteriaceae; genus Lelliottia; species Lelliottia sp. Next base: position 79,754 of record NZ_JAZQNX010000024.1, read on the forward strand.
AGTGGGTTAATACTTTTCTGAAAGGCTAAACCTGCGTCCGAGACGCGCTTTGATGTCTGTTTACCTTTGGTAAACGGTCAAGTTTCAAATCGTTACAATCTAATATCCCTACGCACGCATAGCACTTGATCCCTGACAGACTCGCGTTAGAATCACGCGGTTTGGGACATTTGACGATAAATTTGTGTGGGATCACGACAATGAAAAAAGTGGCATTATTGGGCCTTAGCGGCCTGTTTTTTGTTTCTGCGGCGGCAAACGCCATTACTGTGAGTGGCCAGGCGGGTAAAGATTACACCAATCTCGGTTTTGGTCTGGGAACGGAGACTTCCGGTCTGGCGATGACCGGCAACTGGACGCACAACGATGACGACGGCGATGCGGCAAGTCTCGGTCTGGGTCTGAATATTCCTCTGGGGCCTTTCCTGGCAACCGTCGGCGGTAAAGGTATTTATACCAACCCGAACAACGGGGACGAAGGTTACGCTGCGGCAGTGGGTGGCGGTTTGCAGTGGAAGATTGGCGATAGCTTCGGCCTGTTCGGCGAGTACTACTATTCTCCTGATTCCCTCTCCAGCGGTATCGACAGCTATGAAGAAGCCAACGCTGGCGCGCGCTGGACAATCATGCGTCCTATCACCGTCGAAGCAGGTTATCGTTATCTGAATCTGGCGGGTAAAGACGGCAACCGTGACAACGCACTGGCTGATGGCCCGTACGTTGGCGTCAGCGCCGGTTTCTGAGTTTCTGGCGCGGTATTCTGCCGCGCCTGTTTCACTCTTCTTTTTTCCTCACCTCTGGTTGCGCGAATACCCGTTATGACTCACGTTGGTGGTGCGCCACGCTCAGGTAAACGGTGCGCGGAATCCTGCAACTCGCATGATTTAGGGTATAGTGTTTTGACCATAGAAGTGGGAGAACACAATGCTAAACGTGGAAATGTTATCCACCGGCGACGAAGTGCTGCATGGACAGATCACCGATACCAATGCGGCCTGGCTCGCCAATTTTTTCTTTGAGCAGGGATTACCGTTAACGCGCCGCAATACCGTCGGCGATCGCCTTGATGATCTCGTCAGCATTTTGCGCGAGCGGAGCGAACATGCGGACGTATTGATCGTCAACGGCGGCCTTGGGCCAACCAGTGACGATCTCAGTGCGCTGGCTGCCGCAACGGCAAAAGGTGAAGGGTTGGTGCTTCATGAAGCGTGGCTCACGCATATGGAAAGCTTTTTCAACGATCGTGGCAGAGTGATGGCCCCGAGCAACCGCAAGCAGGCCGAAATCCCTGCCAGCGCAGAGCTTATCGACAACCCGGTCGGTACGGCCTGTGGATTTGCCGTCAAGCTCAACCGCTGCCTGATGTTCTTTACGCCTGGCGTTCCGTCTGAATTTAAAGTCATGGTTGAGCAGGAGATCCTGCCGCGTCTGCGCGAGCGTTTTACGCTGCCTGAGCCGCCGCTGTGCCTGCGATTAACGACGTTTGGCCGCTCAGAAAGCGATCTGGCGCAAAGCCTCGAACATCTCAAGCTGCCCGAAGGCGTGTCGATGGGCTATCGCTCCTCGATGCCGATCATTGAGCTCAAGCTCACCGGACCGGCAACGCAAAAAGCCGCGATGCTGGCGGCATGGCCTGAAGTGCAGCGCGTGGCGGGTGAGAATCTGATTTTCGAAGGCACCGAAGGGTTACCCGCGCAAATCGCCCGCTGCCTGAATGAACGCCAGCTGAGCCTGACGCTCAGCGAGCAGTTCACCGGCGGTTTGCTGGCCTTACAATTATCGCGTGAAAACGCCTCCTTGCTGGCGAGCGAAGTAGTGCCCTCGCAGGAAGAGACGCTGGCACAAACCGCGCACTGGGCGGCCGATCGTCGGGTGAAACATTTCGCCGGACTGGCGCTGGCAGTGACCGGGCTGGAAGATGAGCATCTTAACTTTGCGCTGGCGACGCCGCAGGGAACCCACGCATTGCGGGTCAAGATGAGCATAACCCGTCACAGTCTGCAGGTGCGTCAGGAAGTGTGTGCGATGATGGCGCTGAACATGCTGCGTCGCTGGTTGAACGGCAAAGATGTTGCCAGCGAACATGGCTGGATTAACGTGGTGGATACGCTGTTTATTGAGTAAAAATATCGGGGCCAAAAGGCCCCGATAGTGATCACCCCAGCGCTTTTGCGAGTAGAGAGATGGGATGTTCGCAGCGTTTGCTGGTGGACATCTCAATTTGCCATTTGCAGGTTTCGCAGTCGGTCACCACGATGTCTGCGCCGCTCTCTTCAATCTGGCGGAACAGGGGCGCACCAATCGCCTGTGACGTCGGGTAGTTTTCGCTTTTAAAGCCGTATGTACCCGCAATCCCGCAGCAGCGCGAATCCAGAACCGTCAGTTCCAGACCCGGAATCAGCCTCAGCAATTCCAGCGTGTAGATCGACCAGCCCATTTTTTCCATATGACAGGGTGTGTGATACACCACTTTCAGCGGCAACGGTTTCAAGGGCAGCGTCTGGCCGTTATCCAGTTTGCGCCACAGGAAACGCGTTGCCAGCTCAATGTGCTCGCGCAGATCGCTGTTTTCCACATCCAGCACATGCGGGTACTCATCGCGCAACGTAAAGGTACAGGTGGACGAGGTAGCAAGCACCGGAATGCCTTTCCCGACAATCGCTTCTCGAAGAGACGACACATTGCTTTGCGCCTGTTTACGCGCTTTGTTGGTAAAGCCGTTAGCGATCAGCGGCACGCCGCAGCACTTCTCTTTATTCAACAGCTGCACGCCGGTGCCCATCGCGTTTAACACCGTGATCAGATCTTTGCCCAGCTGCGGGTGGTTATAGTTCACATAACAGCCATGGAAAAAGGCCGCCTGATCGGCGTAAGTTGCCTGCGCCTCGGCGACCGATTTGTACCAGCGGCGGAAGGTGCCGTGTGAATATTTTGGCAGGCTGCGGTGATGATCGATTTTAAGCGCTACGTCGAGCAACTGACGCACCGGCTTCAGTGAGGTCGCGGCATTCACCAGTGGCGCAAACGGGGTTGAAACGCTGCCCATCAGATCCGTGTGGCTCAAAATGATATCGCGCAGTTTTGGCGTCTGTTTGCTGTATTGCGCTCGCGCACGCTGAATGATGTCACCGATTTTGACATCGGAAGGGCACGCGACTTCGCAACGTTTGCAGTTGATACAGTATTTCAGCGCCTCATCGTACAAAGCGCCATCTTTCAGGCGCAGGCGCTCGCCATCTGGCCCCGCCTGTTTCGGCCCAGGATAATGCGGATTCACGCTGCTGACCGGGCAGACCGTGGTGCACACGGTGCACTTGATGCAGCTTTCAAAACGGGTGTCGTTCATTGCTCGTCTCCTGCACGCTGGCAAATCTGTTCTGCGGCATACAGGGCGGTGATAGCGCACACGCCGCCACCGCAGCCCAGTGCGATGGGATCAAAGCCGCCCAACACGGAACCGATAGCGTAAAGATTATCGACGGGCGAGCCGGAAAGCTGCGGCCGTAGGGTGTTGTCTGTAATGACGCCAAACTGCTGCCACGGCTGCGGAGCGAAGAAATCGCTTTGATACCAGTCCGCTCGGGAGGCATTTTGCCGCACATCCAAACCCAGCACGGCTTCGCGTATTCCTTCGCGTGTGCTGATAAGGCCGTTGCTGAAAAAACTGCCGCTCGCCAGCACCACAAACTGCGGACGTAGCGGGATATCGCCATGATTTCGCGTCCAAAGGGCACTCACGACACCGTTGTCGAGCGTCACTTTTTTGACATCATCACCTGCCATCCAGACGCCGCCCTGGGCAATAAACTGGCGCTGGAGTTGATTGTGCAAGCGTATGCCCGGCACCGAAGGCGGAAGGGTCGGCAGTAAATAGAGTGCGCACGCTAGTCGGTCTGACAGCCAACGCCAGAGGCGATTATCCGCCAAACCAAAACAGGCCGGCATGTACAGCGCATCACAACCCTGGCTGAGCGGCTGTAAGGCGTCGAACAGCAGCGGCCATTTATCATCGTTATCAAGAAAACGGGCGATATTTACCGCGCGAAACTCGCTGGCGTTATCACGCAGCACGTCCAGTTCCGGCAACTCTATTTCTGCGGTATCGGCGCTGATGCCCTGATTACGCAGCGATGCGGCGGCAAGATGGGCCTGAAAATCCAGAAAACCGCTAATACCGACCACACATACGCGCTGCGATTGAATCGGGGCGACGGGAACCTCTTCAGGGCTGAGCCATGCCGGACGCAGCATGCCGAGCGGGGTGACGCGCTGATGATTTTGACGCGCATGGCCGCGCAGTCGCGCCCCGCACGTGGCGAGCAACGTTTCAGTCTCATCGGCAAGACGCGCGATGTTGTCCGTGCCCACTAGCCGGTAGGGATGCTCTGCGGGCAATGCATCGGGGTTTTGCAATGCCATTAACGGCGTGTCTACCGCGGAGCCGTCTGGCAGCGCGCCCAGCAAATCCAGCGATCCGGAAGAAAAATGCAGAGCGCTTTGGCCACGACTGACAATCGCGCATCGCAGACCGCGCTGCGTAAGCTTAAGCCCGCACAGGATCCCTGCCAGACCGCCGCCGATAATCACCGTTTCAAATTTCATCGTGCTGCTCCTTTTCCAGTCCGCATAATCCCTGATATACCCAGCGGGTGAATTCGCTTTCGCGCAGCGCATCGCCCCAGGCGACAGGCTGCACGCCTTTCCAGCGTTCGTTGAGGAACTCGCTCAACTGCGCGAGCGACTGCGCTGATGTGGTGACGTTGAAGCGCTGCAAAAGCCCGGCAGCGCGACACGCGCACAGTTCGCCCTGACAGGTCCCCATGCCGACTCGGGTCCGGCGACGTAAATCGAGCAGATTATTGACCGTCAGATTTTCAACCGCATATTGCACTTCGCCCGCCGTTACGGCTTCGCATTCGCACACCAGACTGCGGCTGAGACGGCTCTGGCCGAGCCAGGCTGGCGTGCGGTCGCCGTGGCGGTAGAGGGCCGAACCGCGCAGTGGTGCGGGGAGCGAGATGATTTTTTGCAGCGTTTTTTCGCTGGATTCCTGCGAGCCTGGCAGAGGGCGTTGCGCCGTGGAGCAGGGCTGCGTGTTGCCCAGCTTCTGGCACACGGCGTCTGTCGCCCACTCGGCCATCAATCGATAAGTCATCAATTTGCCGCCGGTGATGGTAATAAAACCTTCCATTCCATCGCGTTTGGCGTGGTCCATCAGGACAATCCCACGGCTGACGTTGCGCCCGGTGGGGTCGTCGTCACTGGCTACCAGCGGACGTACGCCTGCATACGCGCGAAGAATGCGCGTTTGCGCCATGACAGGGGCCAGTTTTTCGCCTTCGCGCAACAGGATATCCACCTCTTCGGCGGTGACGCGATTGCAGTCGATATCGTTATAGTCGATGTGCATGGACGTGGTGCCAATGAGCGAAATGGTATCGCCGGGCACCAGAATGTCCGCGTCGGACGGCTTGCGGCAACGGTTGATGACGTGATTGTTGATGCGGTGATCGAGGATCAATAGCGAGCCTTTGGCCGGGAACATACGGATGGAGAGGTCGGCATATTCTGCGATGCGCTGACCCCAAATTCCGGCGGCGTTGACCACCACGTCGGCATACAGCTCGCTGTGTTCGCCGTAAAGCGTGTCATACACGCGCACGCCCCGCACGGTATCGCCGTCGCGGATAAGGCCGGTGACTTCATGCGCCGTCAGAACGATTGCGCCATGCTCGCGCGCGTCAAGCATGTTAGCGGCGGTCAGACGGAAGGGATCGACGGTTCCATCGGGCACTTTCACTGCGCCAATGAGCGCGGGATTCACCGAAGGTTCAAGACGTCTGGCGAGCGCGGGATCGAGCATTTCGGCGCGAATACCGGCTTCGGTGCAGGCACGGACGAAGGTCTGCTGAAACGCGAGATCGTCTTCGGGCAGGGTAATAAACAGGCCGTCGGTAGGCTCAATGCAGTGGCGGGCGATGCGTTTGAGAATTTGGTTTTCTGCGATGCACTCGCGGGCGGACTCGTTGTCGGTCACCGCGTAGCGCGCCCCGCTGTGCAGCAAGCCATGGTTTCGCCCGGTCGCACCGGTGGCGATATCGTGACGCTCCAGCAGCGTAACCTTTAGTCCACGCAGGGCGCAGTCTCGTGCGATACCAGCCCCTGTTGCGCCGCCGCCGATGATAATCACATCGCTATAACGAGGATCGCGTAGTGTCATTATCTTCCCTCATGTTCGTTTTTTACTATTCAGCCACATTAATAGTGTGGTTTGTTTGATTTCGAACATAATCGAGCGCAATACGAAACTAAAGCGTGATCCCATGCGCTTATTTGCTCACGTTGTCATATTTCTGTAACAATCTGTGCGTTGATTCACAGTAACAATCGCTGTGATTTTTTAACATCGCGGCCTCTGGAATCGGGGGGCCACACGACCTCGAAAATTTATGACATGGCCACGGAGGCTCTAATGCTCAGTATCTTCAAACCTGCGCCGCATCAGGCGCGCGTGTCAGAGGCAGAAGTCGACCCGCTGTACCGTCGCCTGCGTTGGCAGATTTTCCTCGGTATTTTCTTCGGCTACGCCGCTTACTATCTGGTGCGTAAGAACTTTGCGCTGGCGATGCCGTATCTGGTTGAACAAGGATTTTCACGCGGTGATTTAGGTTTTGCCTTGTCGGGCATTTCGATTGCCTATGGGTTTTCCAAATTCATAATGGGGTCCGTTTCAGATCGCTCGAACCCGCGCGTCTTCTTGCCCGCGGGTTTGATTCTGGCGTCCGCGGTGATGTTGTTTATGGGCTTTGTGCCGTGGGCAACGTCCAGTATTGCCATCATGTTTGTTCTGCTGTTCCTGTGCGGTTGGTTCCAGGGGATGGGGTGGCCGCCGTGCGGGCGTACCATGGTGCACTGGTGGTCGCAGAAAGAGCGCGGCGGGATTGTGTCAGTGTGGAACTGCGCGCATAACGTCGGGGGTGGTATTCCTCCGCTGCTGTTCCTGCTGGGGATGGCGTGGTTTAACGACTGGAAAGCGGCGCTGTATATGCCTGCTTTTGGGGCCATCGTTATTGCGATCATTGCTTTTGCTCTGATGCGTGATACCCCGCAATCGTGCGGTCTTCCGCCGATTGAAGAGTATAAAAATGACTACCCGGACGATTACAACGAGCAGCATGAAGAAGAGCTGACGGCAAAACAGATCTTCATGAAGTACGTCCTGCCCAACAAACTGTTGTGGTACATCGCTATCGCCAACGTGTTTGTCTATCTGCTGCGTTACGGCATCCTCGACTGGTCGCCGACCTATCTGAAAGAAGTGAAGCATTTCGCACTGGATAAGTCGTCGTGGGCCTATTTCCTGTATGAATACGCCGGTATTCCAGGCACGCTAATTTGCGGCTGGATGTCGGACAAAGTGTTCAGAGGCAACCGTGGTGCAACGGGCGTGTTCTTTATGACGCTCGTGACCATCGCCACTATCGTGTACTGGCTGAATCCACCAGGAAATCCGGGCGTGGATATGGCCTGTATGATTGTGATCGGTTTCCTGATTTACGGTCCAGTGATGCTGATTGGTCTGCACGCGCTGGAACTCGCGCCGAAAAAAGCCGCAGGCACTGCAGCGGGCTTTACCGGTCTGTTCGGCTATCTTGGTGGTTCAGTCGCGGCCAGCGCCATCGTGGGTTACACGGTCGACTTCTTCGGCTGGGATGGTGGCTTTATGGTGATGATTGGCGGCAGCATTATGGCGGTATTACTGCTGATCGTCGTGATGATTGGCGAAAAACGCCATCATGCAGAGATGATGCAGAAACGAGGCTAAAAAAATGCCCGCGTAAGCGGGCATTACATTTCGATTTCGATATCGCCTTTTGCCCGGCAACAGCAGGGCAAAATTTCCCCATCGTTGATAAACGCCAGCGGTTCCGTTAGCCAGTCCACTTGTCCTGCCACTAAACGACAGCGGCATGAGCCGCAGTAGCCCGCACGGCACTGATACTCAACTTCCACCTGATGCGACTCCAGAGCCACCAGCAGGGAAGGGTGTTCTTCCCGGCACAACACTTCTGTACCGGAAAGGCTTAACGTTACGCGGCTCATCAGAGCTGGAAATCGCTCAGATCGTCAGTGTTCACTTCGGAATCGATCTGACCGACCAGATAAGAACTCACTTCCACTTCCTGCGGCGCAACCTGCACGTTATCGGACACCAGCCAGGTGTTGATCCACGGAATCGGGTTGGAGCGCGTTTTGAACGGTAGCTCAAGCCCTACAGCCTGCATGCGGATGTTGGTGATGTACTCAATGTACTGGCACAGAATATCTTTGTTCAGGCCGATCATGGAGCCATCGCGGAACAGGTAGTCTGCCCACTCTTTTTCCTGCTGGGCGGCCAGCACGAACAGGTCATAGCATTCCTGTTTGCACTCTTCGGCGATCTCCGCCATTTCCGGGTCGTCCACGCCGCTGCGCAACAGGTTCAGCATATGCTGAGTGCCGGTCAGATGCAGCGCTTCGTCACGGGCGATCAGACGAATGATTTTGGCGTTACCTTCCATCAGTTTGCGCTCGGCAAACGCAAACGAGCAGGCAAAGCTGACGTAGAAGCGGATCGCTTCCAGCGCGTTGACGCTCATCAGGCACAGGTACAGCTGTTTTTTCAGCGCCCGCAGATTGACGGTCACGGTTCTGCCGTTAACGGAGTGCGTGCCTTCACCCAGCAGATGCCAGTAGCTGGTCATCTCGATCAGCTCATCGTAATAGTGGGAAATGCCTTCCGCGCGTTTCTGGATCTGCTCGTTGGTGACGATATCGTCAAACACCACCGCCGGATCGTTAACGATGTTACGGATGATATGGGTGTAAGAACGCGAGTGGATCGTCTCGGAAAACGCCCAGGTTTCCACCCACGTTTCCAGTTCCGGAATCGAGATCAGCGGCAGCAGCGCCACGTTTGGGCTACGGCCCTGAATGGAATCCAGCAGCGTCTGGTACTTCAGGTTGCTGAGGAAAATGTGCTTTTCATGATCCGGTAACGCCTGGAAATCGATACGATCGCGAGAAACGTCTACTTCTTCCGGACGCCAGAAGAAGGAGAGTTGCTTTTCGATCAGCTTTTCGAAAATGTCATATTTTTGCTGATCGTAGCGTGCCACGTTGACCGGCTGACCAAAAAACATCGGCTCTTTGAGCTGGTCGTTTTTCGTCTGTGAAAAGGTGGTATATGCCATGAATAGATGTCCTGTCTTACGAAATAAAGGCGGGGATATCCCCGCCCTTCATTAGATCTTACATGCGCCGCTTTCGCAGCCATCGTCCTGAATTGAAGGTGCCATATCGTCCTGTGCATCTTCCGCACCGTCACGGGTGTTGTGATAGTACAGAGTTTTTACGCCAAATTTATAGGCGGTCAGCAGGTCTTTCAGCAACTGCTGCATCGGCACTTTTCCTGACGGGAAGCGCGTCGGATCGTAGTTGGTGTTAGCAGAGATAGACTGGTCGATAAACTTCTGCATGATGCCCACCAGCTGCAGGTAACCGTCATTGTTCGGCATTTCCCACAGCAGCTCGTAGCTGTCTTTCAGCAGTTCATAATCCGGTACAACCTGACGCAGCACGCCGTCTTTCGACGCTTTGATGCTAACGTGGCCGCGCGGTGGCTCAATACCGTTGGTGGCGTTGGAGATCTGCGAAGAGGTCTCTGACGGCATGAGCGCAGACAGCGTGGAGTTACGCAGGCCGTGGGTCTTGATAGACTCACGCAGCGTTTCCCAGTCAAGATGCAGCGGCTCGTTGACGATCGCATCCAGGTCTTTCTTATAGGTGTCGATCGGCAGAATGCCTTTCGCGTAGGTGGTTTCGTTGAACCACGGGCACGCGCCTTGCTCTTTCGCCAGTTCGTTAGAGGCTTTCATCAGGTAATACTGAATCGCTTCGAACGTTTCGTGCGTCAGGTTGTTGGCGCTGCCATCGGAGTAACGCTTGCCGTTTTTCGCCAGCCAGTAGGCGAAGTTGATCACGCCAATACCCAGCGTACGACGACCCATTGCGCCGCGTTTCGCCGCCGGAATTGGGTAATCCTGATAATCCAGCAGGGCATCCAACGCACGAACCGCCAGCACCGCCAGCTCTTCCAGCTCGGCCAGGCTCTTGATCGCACCCAGGTTGAATGCGGACAGCGTACACAGCGCGATTTCGCCGTTTTCGTCGTTTACGTCGTACAGCGGTTTGGTCGGCAGAGCGATTTCGAGGCACAGATTAGACTGGCGCACTGGCGCAATGGCCGGATCAAACGGGCTGTGGGTGTTGCAGTGGTCAACGTTCTGGATATAGATACGGCCAGTAGAAGCACGTTCCTGCATCATCAGAGAGAACAGGTCAACGGCTTTCACGCGCTGCTTACGGATGCTGTCATCTTGCTCGTATTGTGTATACAGACGCTCAAATTCATCCTGGTCGGCGAAGAACGCATCGTACAGGCCCGGCACGTCGGATGGGCTGAACAGGGTGATGTCCTGGCCTTTCAGCAGGCGGGTGTACATCAGTTTGTTGATCTGTACGCCGTAGTCCATATGACGAACGCGGTTGCCTTCAACGCCACGGTTGTTTTTCAGAACCAGCAGGCTTTCGACTTCCAGGTGCCACATTGGGTAGAACAGCGTGGCTGCACCGCCGCGTACGCCGCCCTGAGAGCAGGATTTCACCGCAGTCTGGAAGTGTTTGTAGAACGGGATACAGCCGGTGTGGAATGCTTCACCGCCGCGAATTGGGCTGCCCAGCGCACGAATGCGACCGGCGTTGATTCCGATACCAGCACGCTGGGAAACGTATTTTACAATGGCGCTTGAGGTGGCGTTGATGGAATCCAGGCTGTCGCCGCACTCGATCAGCACGCAGGAGCTGAACTGACGCGTCGGGGTGCGCACGCCAGACATAATTGGCGTAGGCAGAGAAATTTTAAAGGTGGATACGGCGTCGTAAAAACGCTTCACGTATTCCAGGCGCGTTTCACGCGGATAGTTCGAGAACAGGCACGCGGCGACCAGAATATACAGGAACTGCGCACTCTCGTAGATTTCGCCGGTGACGCGGTTCTGGACCAGGTATTTACCTTCCAGCTGCTTCACCGCGGCGTAGGAGAAGTTCATGTCGCGCCAGTGGTCGATAAACCCGTCCATCTGCTTGAACTCTTCTTCCGTGTAGTCTTCCAGCAGATGCGCGTCATATTTGCCCAGCTCAACCATTTTCGTGACGTGATCGAGCAGCGCTGGCGGCTCAAACTGACCGTACGCTTTTTTGCGCAGGTGGAAAATGGCAAGGCGCGCGGCCATGTACTGGTAATCCGGCGCTTCGCGGGAGATCAGGTCGGCTGCGGCTTTGATAATGGTTTCATGAATATCGGAGGTCTTAATCCCGTCGTAGAACTGAATATGTGAGCGCAGTTCAACCTGGGAGATAGATACGTTGTTCAGTCCTTCTGCTGCCCAGTCGAGAACTCGATGGATTTTGTCGAGATTGATACGCTCGGTAGTACCGTCGCGCTTTGTCACCAGCAGACTCTGATTCATGTGGGTTTTTACCTGTCCGTGAAATAAAAAAAATATCCCCCCGCTTATCCACAGAACCGTCTTGTGATTAACTCTGTGGATAAATACTACATATAGGGGGTTTGCGATAAGAGAAACGCTATATGGTGAGTATTCTAGTATCGAATCATTTCAGTACAAGGGTTGATTTTGAGGTTAAATTGAGGTTGTGAAAGGGTAAAAAAGCCTAAGTCCTCGTGCTATAAGGCCTGGACGTCATGTCAATATTTCAGAAAAAAAATTCAAAATTTGATCGAGTGCTGATTTCTTCAACGAGAGGTCAGAATTGCGCAACGTAATGTCGCGCAATCTTTATAAGAATAACGAATGACGTTAGTCGTTTTTTGCCGTCGTGTGCAACATATAGTTAACATCCACACCCGGCGCGAGCTTGAATTTGTCGGTTAATGGATTGTAATGCAAGCCGGTGATGTGTTGCTCTTTCAGCCAGGTCAGATCTACCCAGCCTAATAATTCAGCAGGCTTGATGAATTTCTTCACGTCATGGGTTCCTTTCGGCACCATGCGCAGTACGTATTCCGCCCCCACCACCGCCATCAACCACGCTTTCCCGTTACGGTTAATCGTCGAGAAGAAGACTTGCCCACCGGGTTTCACCAGAGCGGCGCAGGCGTTAACCACCGATTGCGGGTCGGGAACGTGTTCGAGCATTTCCATGCAGGTGACAATATCGTATTGATGCGCATGTTTAGCGGCGTGCTCTTCAACGGTTTCCTGAACGTAGTCAACCTGAATACCGGATTCCAGCGCATGCAGACGAGCAACCTGGAGCGGTTCAAAACCCATGTCCAGGCCGGTGACCGTTGCGCCTTCACGCGCCATGCTTTCGGCCAGAATGCCGCCGCCGCAGCCGACATCGAGCACTTTTTTACCGAACAGACCGCCGGAGCGCTCCGCGATATAGCCCAAACGCAGCGGGTTAATGCGGTGCAGAGGTTTGAACTCACCGTCGAGATCCCACCAGCGGGACGCCACCGCTTCAAATTTGGCGATCTCTGCATGGTCGACGTTGTGAGCTACCGGGGATTTTTCGGCATTCATGGGCGCTTTTACTCCTTAATTCGCAAGAGGATCGAGTATATCAGGCTCTCCCCGCGAATAAACCATACAGGTTTACCTGTATGGGAGCGATTGTGTTATAATTTGCGACCTTTGAATCCGGGATACAGTAGAGGGATAGCGGTTAGATGAGCGACCTTGCGAGAGAAATTACACCGGTTAACATCGAGGAAGAGCTTAAGAGCTCCTATCTGGATTATGCGATGTCGGTCATTGTTGGCCGTGCGCTGCCAGACGTCCGAGATGGCCTGAAGCCGGTACACCGTCGCGTACTATACGCCATGAACGTATTGGGCAATGACTGGAATAAAGCCTACAAAAAATCTGCCCGTGTCGTTGGTGACGTCATCGGTAAATATCACCCTCATGGTGATACTGCCGTATATGACACGATCGTCCGTATGGCGCAGCCTTTCTCCTTACGTTACATGCTGGTGGATGGCCAGGGTAACTTCGGTTCTGTCGATGGTGACTCCGCTGCGGCGATGCGTTATACGGAAATCCGTATGTCGAAAATCGCCCATGAGCTGATGGCCGACCTGGAAAAAGACACGGTTGATTTCGTCGATAACTACGACGGCACCGAGCGTATTCCTGATGTTATGCCGACCAAGATCCCGAACCTGTTGGTTAACGGTTCTTCCGGTATCGCCGTCGGTATGGCCACGAACATTCCGCCGCACAACATTACTGAAGTCATTAACGGCTGCCTCGCCTACATCGACGATGAAGAAATCACCGTTGAAGGGCTGATGGAACACATTCCAGGCCCGGACTTCCCAACTGCCGCCATCATCAATGGCCGCCGTGGTATAGAAGAAGCGTACCGCACCGGTCGTGGCAAGATTTACATTCGCGCCCGCGCGGAAGTGGAAGCTGACGCGAAAACCGGTCGTGAAACCATTATCGTCCATGAAATTCCATACCAGGTGAACAAAGCTCGCCTGATCGAGAAAATCGCGGAGCTGGTAAAAGAAAAACGCGTTGAAGGCATCAGCGCGCTGCGTGACGAGTCTGATAAAGACGGTATGCGCATCGTGATTGAAATCAAACGCGACGCGGTGGGTGAGGTTGTACTGAACAACCTGTACTCCCAGACTCAGCTTCAGGTTTCCTTCGGTATCAACATGGTTGCGTTGCACCATGGCCAGCCGAAGATCATGAACCTGAAAGATATCCTGAGCGCGTTCGTGCGTCACCGCCGTGAAGTGGTGACTCGCCGTACTATTTTCGAACTGCGTAAAGCGCGCGATCGTGCGCACATTCTGGAAGCGCTGGCTGTTGCACTGGCCAACATCGACCCGATCATCGAGTTGATCCGTCGTGCGCCAACGCCTGCGGAAGCAAAAGCAGGATTGGTTGCTCAGCCGTGGGCATTGGGCAACGTGTCTGCCATGCTGGAACGTGCGGGTGATGACGCGGCGCGTCCTGAGTGGCTGGAACCTGAATTTGGCGTGCGTGACGGTCAATATTACCTGACCGAACAGCAGGCACAGGCGATTCTGGATCTGCGTTTGCAGAAACTGACTGGCCTTGAGCATGAAAAACTGCTCGACGAGTACAAAGAGCTGCTGGAGCAGATTGCAGAACTTCTGCATATTCTCGGTAGCGCCGATCGTCTGATGGAAGTGATCCGCGAAGAGCTGGAGCTGGTCCGCGACCAGTTTGGTGATGCGCGTCGTACTGAAATCACGGCGAATACGTCTGATATCAACATTGAAGATCTGATCAACCGCGAAGATGTGGTTGTGACCCTGTCTCATCAGGGCTATGTGAAGTATCAGCCGTTGACCGACTACGAAGCTCAGCGTCGTGGTGGTAAAGGCAAATCGGCAGCACGTATCAAAGAAGAAGACTTTATCGACCGCCTGCTGGTGGCGAACACCCATGACACGATCCTCTGCTTCTCCAGCCGTGGTCGTTTGTACTGGATGAAAGTGTATCAGCTGCCAGAAGCGAGCCGTGGGGCACGTGGTCGTCCGATCGTCAACCTGCTTCCGCTTGAGCCAAACGAGCGTATCACCGCGATTCTGCCGGTACGCGAGTACGAAGAAGGCGTGAACGTCTTTATGGCTACCGCGAGCGGTACCGTGAAGAAAACCGCGCTGACCGGCTTCAGTCGTCCACGTTCTGCCGGGATTATCGCCATCAACCTGAACGAAGGCGATGAACTGATCGGTGTGGATCTGACTTCTGGTTCTGACGACGTCATGTTGTTCTCTGCCGCCGGTAAAGTGGTGCGCTTTAAAGAGAACGCCGTACGCGCAATGGGTCGTACTGCGACCGGTGTTCGCGGTATCCGACTGGCGGGTGAAGACAGCGTTGTTTCCCTGATTATTCCGCGCGGTGAAGGCGCTATCCTGACCGTGACGCAGAATGGTTACGGTAAACGAACTGCGGAAGGGGAATACCCAACCAAGTCTCGTGGCACGCAGGGTGTTATCTCCATCAAAGTGACCGAGCGTAACGGCTCTGTTGTGGGCGCGGTGCAGGTTGATGACTGCGACCAGATCATGATGATCACCGATGCTGGTACGTTGGTGCGTACGCGTGTGTCTGAGATCAGCGTGGTAGGGCGTAATACTCAGGGCGTGATCCTCATCCGTACTGCGGAAGACGAAAACGTGGTGGGTCTGCAACGTGTTGCTGAGCCAGTGGATGACGAAGAACTTGATTCCATCGACGGTAGCGTCGCGGAAGGTGACGATGAAATCGCACCGGAAACCGAGACCGATGAAGCTGATTCTGAAGAAGCAGATTCTGATGACGATGCGGCAGATGATGCCGAAGAGTAATGTCTCCTGACATAAAAAGGGCCGGATTCCGGCCCTTTCTTTTTTGCAGACAACTGAGCATTGCGGCACGTCGCGTTTACCGCTACCTTAACCACATTCTTTTGCCTCTGACGGCGGAGCTTCGCCCCCTTGAAATACCTCGTCTCCTTTCGCACCACTCTTAAAGTCTCTCGCTATCTTTTTCGCGCGCTGGCGTTATTGCTTTGGTTACTGGTTGCCCTTTTTTCGGTGTTTTACATCGTTAATGCGCTGCATCAGAAGGAGTCAGAGATCCGTCAGGAGTTTAATTTAAGTTCCGATCAGGCCCAGCGTTACATTCAGCGTACGACTGATGTCATGAAAGAGCTGAAGTACATTGCTGAAAACCGTCTGACGGCGGAGAACGGCATTCTGGCCACGCGCGGGCGAAATGACAAACCAGAAGTTCCGGATTTCGAACCGTTATTCCCCGACTCCGATTGCTCGACGATGGGTACAGCCTGGCGCGGCTCGCTTGAGTCACTGGCCTGGTTTATGCGCTACTGGCGCGATAATTTCTCCGCTGCCTACGATCTCAATCGGGTATTTCTCATCGGCAGCGAGAATCTCTGTTTAGCCGATTTTGGTCTGCGGGATGTGCCGGTTGAGCGCGAGGATGCGCTAAAAAGTTTGCACGAACGCATCATGAAATACCGCAGTGGTCCGCAGGACGAACGTGGCAATAATATCTTCTGGATAAGCCAGGGGCCGCGTCCGGGGGTGGGTTATTTCTACGCCCTCACGCCGGTGTATCTCGCTAATCGCCTGCAAGCACTGCTGGGTACTGAACAAACGATTCGCATGGAGAACTTCTTCACGCCGGGCAGTCTGCCTATGGGGGTGACAATCCTCGATGAAAATGGTCATACGCTGATTTCGCTGACCGGGCCTGAAAGCCGCTTAAAAATTGATCCTCGCTGGATGCAGGAACGCTCCTGGTTTGGCTATACGTCGGGCTTCCATGAGCTGGTGCTCAAGAAAAGTTTACCGCCTTCGTCACTGAGCATTGTCTATTCCGTTCCTGTTGATATGGTGCTGGAACGCATTCGGATGCTCATTCTTAACTCCATCCTGTTGAATGTGCTGGTGGGGATCGCGTTGTTCATGCTGGCGCGCATGTATGAGCGTAAAATTTTCATCCCG
Source organism: Lelliottia sp. (assembly GCF_045627565.1). NCBI lineage: Bacteria > Pseudomonadati > Pseudomonadota > Gammaproteobacteria > Enterobacterales > Enterobacteriaceae > Lelliottia > Lelliottia sp. Next base: position 96,378 of record NZ_JAZQNX010000024.1, read on the forward strand.
GCAGAGAGCGACGCTCAACGCCTGGAAGAGCACGAGCAATTTAACCGTAAAATAGTCGCCTCGGCACCCGTTGGGATTTGTATCCTCCGTACGCAGGATGGGACCAATATCCTGAGTAATGAACTGGCGCATAACTATCTGAACATGCTGACGCATGAAGACCGGCAGCGACTGACGCAGATCATCTGCGGGCAGCAGGTCAACTTTGTCGACGTGTTAACCAGTAATCACACCAACCTGCAAATAAGCTTTGTCCATTCGCGCTATCGCAATGAGAACGTGGCGATCTGCGTGCTGGTGGACGTGTCTTCACGCGTAAAAATGGAAGAGTCGTTACAAGAAATGGCGCAGGCAGCGGAACAGGCCAGCCAGTCTAAGTCGATGTTCCTCGCGACCGTGAGCCATGAGCTGCGCACGCCGCTGTACGGCATTATTGGTAACCTCGATCTGCTGCAAACGAAAGAGCTGCCGAAGGGGGTTGAGCGTCTGGTCACGGCGATGAACAACTCTTCAAGCCTGCTGCTGAAAATTATCAGCGACATTCTCGACTTCTCCAAAATTGAGTCTGAACAGCTCAAAATCGAACCGAGCGAGTTTTCACCGCGTGAAGTCATGAACCATATCAGCGCTAACTATATGCCTCTGGTGGTCCGCAAACAGCTCGGGCTGTACTGCTTTATCGAGCCGGATGTGCCGCTGACGCTGCTGGGCGATCCGATGCGTTTACAACAGGTTATTTCAAACCTGCTCAGCAACGCGATTAAGTTCACCGATGTCGGCTGTATCATTTTGCATGTTTCTCGCGCAGGGGATTATTTAAGCATTCGCATCCGCGATACCGGCGTCGGTATTCCTGCAAAAGAAGTGGTGAAACTGTTCGATCCGTTCTTCCAGGTGGGAACCGGGGTGCAGCGTAACTTCCAGGGGACCGGGCTGGGGCTGGCCATTTGCGAGCAGCTGATCAGCATGATGGATGGCGATATTTCTGTCGATACCGAACCGGGCATGGGCAGCCAGTTTACGATCCGCATCCCGCTCTATTCTGCTCAATACCCGGTGAAAAGTCCGGCGGAAGGGTTGAGCGATAAGATGTGCTGGTTGTCGGTGCACAACGCGTCGCTGTATAGCTTCCTGGAGTCATTGCTCTCGAACCGAGGCATTCGTGTCGCGCGCTTTGAAGCAGGGCAAAAAACGGACCCTGACGATACGCTGATTACAGACGTTGAGGTCGATCCTTCCTGGCGGGGCAGAGCCGTGATTACATTCTGTCGTCGCCATATTGGTATTCCCCAGGAGCGCGTTCCAGGGGAGTGGACGCACAGTGTGGCAACGCCGCATGAGATTCTGCATTTGCTGGCACATATCTACAATGTGGAAGGGGATGCCCACGACGGTGGTACCGCGCTGCCTTCGCCGCAGTCAGCTGTTGCGATGAATGATGACATGATGATTCTGGTGGTGGATGACCATCCAATCAATCGTCGTCTGCTGGCCGATCAGCTCGGCTCGCTGGGATATCAATGTCTGACTGCAAATGATGGCGTGGATGCGCTGAACGTGCTGAGTAAAAATCACATCGATATTGTGCTCAGTGACGTGAACATGCCAAACATGGACGGGTATCGTCTCACCCAGCGCATTCGCCAGCTTGGGATGACCTTGCCGGTTATCGGTGTCACCGCCAACGCGCTGGCCGAAGAGAAAGAGCGTTGTCTGGAGTCGGGCATGGACAGTTGCCTGTCAAAACCGGTGACGCTCGATGTCATTAAACAGACGTTGTCGATTTACGCGGACCGCGTCAGGAAATCGAGGGCATAAAAAAACCCGGCTAGCGCAAGCGCTGCCGGGTTTTTTATCACCAGAACGGAATCAGTCTTTATCGACTGCGCTCAGGGTAACCGAAGAGAGATAATTCAACAGGGCGATATCATTCTCCACGCCCAGCTTCATCATCGCCGATTTCTTCTGGCTACTGATGGTTTTGATACTGCGGTTCAGCTTCTTGGCAATTTCAGTGACCAGGAAACCTTCAGCGAACAGGCGCAGCACTTCACTTTCTTTCGGTGATAAACGTTTGTCACCGTAACCACCCGCGCTGATTTTCTCAAGCAGGCGAGAAACGCTTTCAGGGGTAAATTTCTTGCCTTTCTGCAATGCAGCCAGAGCCTTAGGCAGATCCGTAGGCGCGCCTTGTTTCAGGACAATCCCTTCAATGTCGAGTTCCAGCACGGCGCTCAAAATCGCCGGGTTATTGTTCATGGTCAGAACAATAATTGAAATACTCGGAAAGTGGCGCTTGATGTATTTGATCAGTGTGATCCCATCGCCGTACTTATCTCCAGGCATGGAGAGGTCAGTAATGAGCACGTGTGCATCAAGTTTCGGAAGATTATTTATAAGTGCTGTAGAGTCTTCAAATTCACCGACAACATTCACCCACTCGATCTGTTCAAGTGATTTGCGAATACCGAACAGTACAATCGGGTGGTCGTCGGCAATAATTACGTTCATATTGTTCATGTAAAGGCTACCTTGCTACAGCAAGCTTTTGACGTAGGCGTCAATGTCGCTGATGTATTTTTCTGTGCCAGAAGCATCCTTCTCACGAATAAGATGTTCCAGCGTTTCACATAACTGCTTGCCCGGAACCAGATTAAGCATGGCAAACACCCCTTTAAGCCGGTGTGCTGTCTGTGTCAGCGCGGCGAAATCCTTCGCGGCGGACTCAGTATACAACCGCTTAACATCATCTGGTACTGTATCTACAAATAGGGAATAGTATCCGCTGGCCTGGAGTTCGGCATTTTCATCGCCACCCAATGGGGACTCCAGTATCTCTTCTTGCGCCAGATTCTCTTCTATTAGTTGTAGTACAGCTTCCTGCATCGCATTGCTCATATTAAAGTTGACGCGCAGCTGACCGGGGCCGATTTTCCGCACGCCTGACTCATCATCGCTTAAAAGCAAGCCCGAGGCAGTAAGATTAGACGGATTATCAGTTAAAAAGAGATCATATTCTTGACTCGTGAGCCTTTCATCCGGGTTTATGCAGGCCGCACCCCAGTTTTCGAGTTGGCGAACCACGATGTTGCGTATTTCGCTGGACGTCACATCCACCATCACGATCACATCATCCAGCAGGCGCTCTTCGTCCTCTTCCTGAGGATTTGCGTCCATTTTGACATGCAGTGAATAGCGGGTACCCAGCGACTCCCGAGCCTTAATATTCAGGTGTCCACCAAGCTTACGCGCCAGTTGATCGCACAGCCAGAAGGTGAGGGCGTTGGCTTTTCCGTAGCTATCACTCTGCGTGTCGTTCAGGAACGGGAAGTGTAAATTATCGATTTCGCTCATCGTCACGCCTTCCCCTGTATCCAGAATACGGATTGTCAGGCGATCTTCGGCGGACTCATCCGTACCCACTTCCAGCGTAATTTTGCCGATTTGCGTGGTGGTGACGGAGTATTGAATCAGCATTAACACGATGCGACGTAACGCTTCGCGATCGCCATGACGTTCATCGTTGGCAGGCAGATTGTTGTTGATCAGCAATTGCAAGCCTTTGCGCTTGATAACGGGCAGGACTTCGGGCACCACTTCGTTAATCAGATCCTGAACCGAAAATAGCGTAGAGCTTCCTTTCCATGTGTCGTTTTCAAGCATGTTAGCTAACTGGATTTCATCAACCATGCGCACAAGCGTATCCGCCTGATTGGCCAACTGATGGCTCTCTGGCGTGCTTAAACTCGCTGCCTGGCTGGCAAGCTCTTTCAACGGACGCTTGAACGCATCACCAATGTTTTGCATAAACGCCGCGCGGCCCTGCTGATTTTTCTCATACAGCCTCTGCGCTTGTTTCAGCTTCTTGTTCACCAGCACTTCTCTGTCCTGATCACGAATGATGAAGATCTGAGTACGCGAAGCGACCTGGCTGCGGAACTGACGAATTTCGTACAGTTCATTATTAATGGTGGCCTGAATCACCCCCTGATGCTGGTCAGCCATGGTGGTGATGTTTTGCAGATTAAGATGTGGCAACAGGTGATCGGCAATCTTGTTGCTCATAATCGTGCGATTGGCCTCCTGGTCATGCACCAGAAGCCCCAGTGGTAGCACCGATACGATCTCTTCATTCAACGCGCGTAACACGCGTAATTCATTGTTAGAGCTTGAAGACGACGTATGCTCAGTCTGACGGCCAGGCTGAAAGCGGAAGGTGGTATAACCAAACAGCGCCAGCGCTAACAGAGCAATGTTGAGCAGCAGCGGCAGCAAGATGTTTTGCAGTGTGTCGAGCAATAGCGTTCCGAAGGGAACCTGCCAAACCAGGCGCATACCGGTGGAATTCAGGGATGAAGAGATCTCAATCTTCGAGCCGTTAAAGGTAATGGACGCGCTTTCCGGGCCGTCTTTTTTATCCGCTGGTGTACGCATATTTTGCACTGAAGTGTCTGGCTCAAGACGGAAACTGTCCAGCGGCATATCAGGTGGAATGAGATCGTTAATCGGCAGATCAAACGCGACAACCGTCGCCAGATGCCCGGGCTGGTTAAACGTGGTACGCAGGGTGAAGTAATGCCCGTTTTGCCAGGCAAGACGGCGAAGGGAAGAGAAACTCTCGCGTTCGTCCAGGGTATTGGCCTGCTGGAGCATTTCTGCACGGCGGGAATCCACAATCGAGCCAATGGAGGACTCTTTAAAACCTGAGGAGAGATCTTTCAACGGCAGCGTGGAGATCAGGATCATGCTGTTATCCTGGCCATTAAGATAGTACATCGACCAGGGGACCGTTTCCGCGCCCCAGAGCGTGTCGAGATACGTCGAGATTCGCTGTGTCATCTCAAGCGTTGCGCTGTCATGAGAACCAAAAATTAACGCTTCGGTTTTGCGGCGCGTTTTTTCGAGATAATAGACGTCCTGTTTGAGACGCGTTTCCTGCAAACCTTCCCCCGAGGCCGTTCCCGGCGCTGCGGCGATATTATCGTAAATCTGCCAGGTCGCGTAGCGCCAGGTATCGATACGCTTATGCACCGCATGGGTGATATCGACGATTTGATAGCTACGGTCTTTCAGCCAGGTGTTGACCGCGCTCTGCACCATCACTCCCATCGTCACTAACAGCACAACGATCAATAGAAGAAAGAAACGAGTGATGCTCCCAGGAAGAAGGGAGAATTTACCAGGTGCTGTGGTTTCAGACTGACTCATTAATGTGATTAACCCGTGATGGCCGCACGTAAAGACGATAGGGCAGTATAAAGGGTAATACCTGAATTTCCAGTATCGAGGCCCGGCGGGGAGAGACTTTTTCGCGCTATATCAACGCCGCACAAAGCCGTATCGAAAGTGTACAACCGGAACAGTATTGTACAAATAAATACCGATGGCGCGAATAAATAGCACGAATTAACAAGAAATTAGGAAGTGGATAATTATCGGAAGCGAATTTAGGCGTTATCTGAGAATTAGTTAATAGTCGTTATAATTTCAATGCGGTAGCACAAAATTATTCGCGTAACGTAAAGAAGGGTAAAAAAAAACCGAATGCATTGCACTCGGCTCAATTAGGGATAAACAGACATTCGAAAATGAATGACGGTAATAAATAAAGTTAATGATGATAGCGAGAGTTATTTTAGAGATCTCTTGTGATTTTGTTTTGACAATCAGTGCGGTAATGTAATCTTTTATAACTAATTGATTTTAAAATTAAAAATTTGATTGTTGATTTTAAGTGCTTTGTATTTTAGCTATTTGTGCTATTGAGAAGTTCCCTGATATTTACAATTTGAAATACCTTTTGGTAACAATGAAACATCTTCAAAGTTTTCGTATCATATTCGTATTGGATTATTCTGTATTTTTGCGGAGAATGAAGTAGCCGACTGGTTAAGAGGGTTAACCAGTAAGCAGTGGCAATTATAAGGCATATAACAGAGGGTTAATAAAATGAAAGTTAAAGTTCTCTCCCTCCTGGTACCAGCTCTGCTGGTAGCAGGCGCAGCAAATGCGGCTGAAATTTATAACAAAGATGGCAACAAATTAGATCTGTTCGGTAAAGTCGACGGCCTGCACTATTTCTCTGACGACAAAGGTAACGACGGCGATCAAACCTACATGCGTATCGGCTTCAAAGGCGAAACGCAGGTAAACGATCAGGTGACCGGTTATGGTCAGTGGGAATACCAGGTTCAAGGTAACACCAGCGAAAGCGAAAACCAGTCCTGGACGCGTGTTGCCTTCGCGGGGCTGAAATTCGGTGACGCAGGTTCCTTCGATTATGGTCGTAACTACGGCGTAATCTACGACGTGACTTCCTGGACCGATGTTCTGCCAGAATTTGGCGGTGATACTTACGGTGCAGATAACTTCCTGCAATCTCGTGCAAACGGCGTCGCGACTTACCGTAACCAGGATTTCTTCGGCCTGGTTGATGGCTTGAACTTTGCTCTGCAGTACCAGGGCAAAAACGGCAGCGTAAGCGGCGAAAATGACAGTGGACGCAGTACCCTGAAACAAAATGGCGACGGCTACGGTGCGTCTCTGACCTACGATCTGGGCGAAGGCTTTAGCGTCGGTGGTGCGATGGCTTCTTCTAAACGTACTGCGGACCAGAATGCAGCAGGCGTTTACGGTGAAGGCGACCACGCTGAAGTTTACAGCGGCGGCCTGAAATATGATGCGAACAACATCTATCTGGCAGCACAGTACTCCCAGACTTATAACGCAACCCGCTTTGGTAATTCTCAGGGCAGCAGCGACATCTACGGTTTTGCTAACAAAGCGCAAAACTTCGAAGTGGTTGCGCAGTATCAGTTCGACTTCGGTCTGCGTCCTTCCGTGGCTTACCTGCAGTCAAAAGGTAAGGACGTAAGCAACAACACCACTAACTTCGGCGATCAGGATCTGCTGAAATATGTTGATGTTGGCGCGACTTACTACTTCAACAAAAACATGTCCACCTACGTGGACTACAAAATCAACCTGCTGGATGAAAATAACTTCACCAAACAGGCTGGTGTAGGTACTGACGATATCGTTGCTCTGGGTCTGGTTTACCAGTTCTAAGACGCAGTCAGTCACTGAAAGGGGCCAACGGGCCCCTTTTTCTATGCTTTTTTAGGGTCTTACTGAAGACGCGTTTTGGTATACTCTTGCCGCCCAGGCATGAGGATAATAACGAATGGAAATGACTTTTTGGCGAGCCGGCATTTTGTCGGTATTTTTCTTACTTTCGGCATGCGATTCTTCTTCCCCTACCACGACAGAAAATGCGCCAGCGGCAACCGTTCTGGAAGGCAAAACCATGGGAACGTCCTGGCGCGTGAGCGTCATGAATATAGACAAAAATCGCGTGGATGAACTTCGCGGTAAAATCCAGTCCCAGCTTGATGCTGACGATCAGCTGCTTTCTACCTATAAAAATGATTCCGCGCTAATGCGCTTCAACCTGTCGAACAGCACATCGCTTTGGCCTGTGAGTGAGGCAATGGCCGATATCGTTACCGAGTCCCTGCATGTCGGCTATAAAACTAACGGGGCGATGGATATCACCGTCGGGCCCCTGGTGAATTTATGGGGCTTTGGACCAACAAAACAGCCGGAGACGGTACCGAGTCAGGCTCAGATTGACGATGCGCGCGCGCGCACTGGACTGCACCATCTGAGCGTATTGAATCAGTATGGGCAGCAGTACTTGCAAAAAGACATTCCCGACCTGTTTGTCGATCTCTCCACAGTTGGCGAGGGATACGCGGCGGATCATCTCGCCGCGCTGATGGCTCAGGAGGGGATCTCTCGTTATCTGGTTTCCGTCGGGGGCGCACTCGTGAGCCGCGGTCTCAATGCCAGCGATCAATCCTGGCGTGTCGCTATCCAAAAGCCAACAGATCAACAAAATGCGGTGCAGGCCATTGTGGATATCAACGGCCATGGCATCAGCACATCCGGCAGCTATCGCAACTATTACGAGCTGAACGGCAAGCGTCTTTCGCACGTGATCGACCCCAGGACGGGGCGCCCGATCGCACACAATCTGGTTTCCGTGACGGTGATTGCACCGACGGCACTGGAGGCTGATGCCTGGGATACCGGACTGATGGTCCTCGGGCCGGAAAAGGCCAAAGAAGTGGTGCGTCAGGAAGGGTTGGCGGTCTACTTGATTACCAAAGAGGGGGAGAATTTTAAAACCTGGATGTCGCCGCAGTTTCACGCGTTTCTGATCGAAGAACAACATTAAAAAGCAAGGTTGCGGGTTTTTGTTCAGTGGCGCTCGGGCATTGTTTGAGTATGCTTGAATGAGGAGCCTATGATGAAAAACCTGACGCTGAATACTGATGACGATCGCTGGCTGGCCGTGATGGCCCGCGATCCTGCCGCCGACAACCAGTTTGTTTTCGCTGTCCAGACAACCGGTATCTTTTGCCGCCCTTCGTGCCGGGCGCGTCATGCCCTGCGAAAAAACGTTGTGTTTTACCCCGATTCACATCATGCCCAACAGGCAGGGTTTCGCCCCTGCAAACGCTGTTTGCCCGATCGGGCAGATCCGCAAGCGCATAAGATAGCGAAAGTCGAAAAAGCCTGCCGCTTGCTCGAGCAGGAACAACCGCTGACGCTGGATGCACTGGCGGAACAGGTCGCTATGAGTGCTTTTCATTTCCATCGTCTCTTCAAATCCGTGACCGGAATGACGCCAAAAGCCTGGCAACAGGCGGCGCGTGCGCGACGTTTACGCAGCGCGCTGACGCAGGGCGAAAAAATCACCGACTCGGTGTTGGCCGCGGGATTCCCGGATAGCAGCTCCTACTATCGCAAAGCGGACGAAACGCTGGGCATGACGGCAAAACAGTATCGCAATGGCGCGAGTAATGTGTCCGTGCGCTTCGCGGTGACGGATTGTGAACTTGGCCGCTGCCTTGTGGCCGAAAGTGAACGCGGTATTTGCGCTATTTTACTCGGTGACAAAGACGATGCGCTGATTGACGAGCTGCACACGCTTTTCCCTCTGGCTCAGTCTGAATCGACCGATGGGGAATTCACGGCGCGTATCGATCGGGTTATCCGTACTCTGACGCACCATGAGAGGGCGCTGGCGTTGCCGCTGGATATTCGCGGGACCGCGTTTCAGCAGCAGGTCTGGCAGGCGTTGCGGGCGATACCTTGTGGGGAAACGGTAAGCTATCAGCAGATCGCACAAGCCATCGGAAAACCCAATGCGGTGCGCGCCGTGGCGAGTGCCTGCGCCGCCAATAAGCTGGCTATCGTGATCCCGTGCCACCGCGTGGTGCGTCGCGATGGCGCACTGGCCGGCTATCGATGGGGAGTCGAGCGCAAGGCGCAGTTACTTAAGCGTGAGGCCAACATTCAGGAGGAGTAATGCTCGATTTATTTGCTGATGAGCAGCCCTGGCAAGAGCCGTTGGCGGCGGGGGCTGTCGTTCTTCGCCGCTTTGCTGTCGCCAGTGCCGCCGCGCTTTTACACAATATTGAAGCGGTAGCGGCTATTTCACCGTTTCGTCATATGGTGACGCCGGGCGGTTACACCATGTCGGTGGCGATGACCAGCTGCGGTGGACTCGGCTGGACGACTAACGATCGTGGTTATCTCTATTCCTCCGTCGACCCAGCGACTCAGCGCCCGTGGCCGCCGATTCCTGCGGTATTCAATGCGCTTTGCCATGAAGCAACTGTCGCGGCGGGTTATCCCGATTTTAAGCCCGACGCCTGCCTGATCAACCGTTATGCACCGGGCGCAAAACTGTCGTTACACCAGGATAAAGACGAACCCAATCTGCGTGCGCCGATTGTCTCCGTGTCGTTGGGGGTGCCCGCGATCTTTCAGTTTGGCGGCTTGCAGCGTAACGATCCGCTGAAACGGCTGATGCTGGAACACGGTGATGTGGTGGTGTGGGGCGGTGAATCCAGGTTGTTTTACCATGGGATTCAACCAATTAAGCATGGTCAGCATCCATTAACAGGTGAATACCGCTACAACCTAACTTTCCGCCAGGCTTCCAATGGCGAATAAAAATAAGAATTATTCTTGATGTGAGCGTCGGGCAGTTTACACTGCTGGCTGTTTTTTCTTGCCCGGATCGCTTTGCATGCAACTACTTTTACTCGTCTGGCGTCAGTACCGTTGGCCGTTTGTCGCGGTGATGGCGCTCAGCCTTGCCAGCGCCGCGCTGGGGATTGGTTTAATCGCCTTTATCAACGTGCGTCTGATCGAAATGGTCGACTCTTCATTGTCGGTGCTGCCCGAATTTTTGGGTCTGCTACTGCTGCTGATGGCGGTGACGCTGGCGTCGCAGCTGGCGCTCACGACTCTGGGACACCACTTTGTTTATCGCCTGCGCGGTGAATTTATCAAACGTATTCTGGACACTCAGGTTGAGCGCATTGAGCAACTCGGCAGCGCGTCACTATTGGCCGGACTGACCAGCGACGTGCGTGCAATTACGATTGCTTTTGTGCGCTTACCGGAACTGGTGCAGGGGATCATTCTCACCTTCGGATCTGCGGCTTATCTTGCCTGGCTATCGACCAAAATGTTAGCCGTCACAGCGCTATGGATTGTCGTCACCATCTGGGGAGGCTACATGCTTGTGGCGCGCGTCTACAAGCATATGGCCGTGCTGCGTGAAACCGAAGACAAGCTGTATAACGATTATCAGACGGTGCTGGAAGGGCGCAAAGAGCTGACGCTTAACCGTGAACGCGCCGAACATATTTTCAACAATCTCTACATTCCCGATGCTCGCGAGTACCGTCATCATATTATTCGCGCCGATACGTTCCATTTGAGCGCCGTTAACTGGTCAAACATCATGATGCTGGGTGCGATTGGCCTGGTGTTTTGGATGGCGAACAGCCTGGGTTGGGCAGATACTAACGTGGCGGCGACGTATTCGCTGACGCTACTGTTCCTGCGTACACCGCTGCTGTCTGCGGTTGGCGCGCTGCCCACGCTGCTTAGCGCGCAAGTGGCTTTCAGAAAGCTTAATCAGTTTGCTCTGGCCCCTTTCAGACCTGAATTCCCGCGCCCTGAGGCTTTCCCTGACTGGAAAACGCTGGAACTGCGTAACGTCATGTTCCACTACCAGGACAATAATTTTGCGGTAGGTCCGGTGAACCTGACCATTAATCGCGGGGAGATGCTGTTTCTGATTGGCGGTAACGGCAGCGGAAAATCTACGCTGGCGATGCTGCTGACCGGGCTGTATCAGCCCCAGTCGGGTGAGATTTTGCTGGATGGTAAACCGATTTCCGCTCAAAAACCGGAAGACTATCGCAAGCTATTTTCCGCGGTCTTTACCGACGTGTGGCTCTTTGATCAACTGTTAGGATCGGAAGGTAAACAGGCCAATCCGGAGCTGGTCGATAAATGGCTTGAGCAGCTGAAAATGTCGCACAAGCTGGAGCTTCAGGACGGAAAAATCCTGAACCTTAAACTGTCAAAAGGGCAGAAAAAACGCGTGGCGCTGCTGCTGGCGTTAGCCGAAGAGCGCGATATCATCCTGCTGGATGAATGGGCTGCTGACCAGGACCCGCATTTCCGTCGCGAGTTCTATCAGGTGTTGCTGCCACTCATGCAGGAGATGGGCAAAACGATTTTTGCCATCAGTCACGACGATCACTACTTTATTCACGCCGACCGGTTACTCGAGATGCGTGACGGTCAGTTAAGTGAATTAACGGGTGAGGAGCGCGATGCCGCCTCGCGTGATGCGGTCGCACGTACTGCTTAACGAACGCAGGGTATCGTTCTGATGCCCTTATTTCGCCCTCCCATCCATCGAGAGGGCGAAATTTCACTTAATCGTATTTTTTTTCCCTATTTTTCCTCTGTTTATTATCATTTACATATCCCCGCGCTATTCTTACTGCCAACTCATTTCATGGATTAATGATTGATGTCTGTTATAAACAAAAACAGCGCAAGGCTGCGCGACCAGGAGCGTGCCCGACTCATCTGGCTCCTGACTACGGATAAAGCCGTTACATCGACGCTATTGGGCAAACTCACCCTGGCTGAGCAATATGACGTCGGCACGCTGGCCGACGATATTGCTGAGGTAGGGGCGTTAGTGGCTCACCTGCCACCGCCGGATCTGGCGGATACCCTCGAAGCGCTGCCTTCGGAAGAGCGCCACGCACTATGGCGGCTGGTGCAGGTTCACGAGCGTGGACAAGTCTTATTAGAAGCGTCAGAGAACGTCTGGGACGATCTTATCGATGATATGAGCGACCGCGATATTCTCGAGGCCATGCAAACGCTCGATATCGACGAGCAGATCTATCTGGTACAACACCTGCCGCGTAACCTGACGGGCCGCATGCTGGCTTCGTTGCCGGCGGAAGAGCGCGCGCGTGTGCGCCAGGTGATGAATTACGCGAAAAACAGCGTCGGGGCGATCATGGAGTTCGAGGTGATTATGGTTCGCCCGGACGTCACGCTCGCCACCGTGCAGCGCTTTTTGCGGCGTCGAGGCAAGATGCCGCAGAACACCGACAAACTGTTCGTGACGTCGCGTGATAAAACGCTGCTGGGTGAACTGACGCTGCAAACTATTTTGCTGAACGGCAGCCAGAGACGGGTGAGCGAAGTGATGGAAACGCAGCCGATGATTTTCTCCCCGGAAGATGACGCGGAAAAAGCCGCGCGAACCTTTGAGCGTGACAACCTGATCAGCGCCGCGGTGGTCGATTCGGTGGGAAAATTGATGGGCCGTGTCACCATCGATGAGATCGTTGATGTTGTCTATGAAGAGACTGATAACGACATGCGTGCGATGGGGGGCTTGAGCGCCGAAGAAGATGTCTACGCCCCCGTGAGTAAAGCGGTTAAAACGCGCTGGGCGTGGCTGGCGGTGAACTTATGCACCGCATTTATTGCGTCGCGCGTTATCGACGGGTTTGAACATACCATTTCGCAACTCGTAGCCCTTGCCTCCCTGATGCCCATTGTCGCGGGAATCGGCGGGAATACGGGCAACCAAACTATCACCATGATTGTGCGCGCGCTGGCGCTGCAGCATATTCAGCCGGGGAACTTTAGCTTCCTGATATTCAGAGAGATGGGCGTTGCGCTAATCAACGGCCTGGTCTGGGGCGGGATTATGGGCTGCGTCACCTGGTGGCTCTATGGTGACATGGCACTCGGCGGCGTGATGACGCTGGCAATGGTGCTCAATTTGCTGATGGCCGCCGTGATGGGCGTTATCATTCCTCTGACGATGACCAAACTGGGGCGCGACCCCGCAGTGGGATCGAGCGTCATGATCACCGCCATTACCGATACCGGCGGGTTCTTTATTTTCCTTGGGTTGGCGACGATTTTCCTGATGTAGCGGCGCGCTTAAGTTTTAGCCGGGCGGGAACGATCGCCATAATGACGATCCCGCCCAGCACGCCAATCGCCAGATTGCCGGTATAAACAGTGGCAGCCACGGTCACGAGCATCACCAGCGTTTCCGCAATCGGTGCGCCTTTCACCGTTGTGGGTTGAAGGCTGTGCCAGTTAAACGTCTTAAAGGCGACGACCGCCATAATCCCGGCCAGCACGGCCATCGGGATTTTCGCCATAACGTCACTCAGGGCGGTCACCAGAACGAGCAGCACCAGCCCAGCGGCCATTGTCGAAACACGGCTGCGGCCTTTGCCCATCTCGACGTTGACGATGGTTTGTCCAATCATCGCGCATCCGGCGATCCCTCCGTAACATCCCGACATGATGTTCGCCACGCCAAGGCCAATACTTTCCCGACGCTTGCTCGAAGGCGTTGCGGTCAGCTCATCCACCAGCTTTGCCGTCAACAACGACTCCATCAAACCAACGAACGCGATACTCAATGCGCATGGCCAGATGATGTTCAGCGTTTGCAGATTTAATGGCACCAGTAATTGCGTAAAACCCGGTAAGCCGCTGCTCATGGAGCCTTCGTCGCCCACGGTCGGCAGAATTTGCCCACTGAACACGGTGAAAAGCGTCAGGAGGACAATCGCAATCAGCGGCGACGGAACGCTTTTAATAAAGCGCGGTACCCACAGAACGATCAGGAGCGTCAGCACAAACAGGCCGACAATCAGCGGGCTTTTGGTCCAGAAATGGGGAACCTGCGCAAAGAAAATCAGCACGCCGAGGGCATTCACAAACCCGGTCATCACGGGCTGCGGAATAAAACGCATCAGGCGCGCCATACCCAGCACGCCAAACAGAATTTGAATGATTCCGGCCAGGATCACGGCAGGCAAAATGTACTGAACGCCATGCTGAGCCACCATCGGGCCGATGACTAACGCAACGGAACCGGCAGCGGCGGTGACCATCGCTGGACGACCGCCCATCACGGACATTGCCAGACACAGCACCACCGACGCAATCAGACTGACTTTCGGGTCAACGCCCGCGACTACCGAAAAAGAGATCACTTCGGGGATCAGGGCCAGCGCCGTAATGACGCCCGCTAAGGTTTCACGCATGAACAGTTTTGGCGAACGCAAAACGCTCGCGACGCGGCCATCATCAGGCGTCAGGGCCGTGGATTGTGGTATTGACATAAAATTCGCAGGTTAGGGCAGGCTTCCGTGCGCGCGATCACAAAGTGCAGCATAGTAGCCAGAAAAAGCACGCTTTGCCAGTCGACTAAACAATACCCTTATAAACATTCCATCATTAAATTTCACAATTACAATAATTTCGTAACCTTTAAACGCGAGTTGATAATTGATACCGTTGCCCCGCAGCTTATTTGACCTGCAATTCCACGTACAAACCAAGACAACAAGTAAGGCATAAATGATGAAAAAAATGACTGCCATGCTCTTTTCTATGGCGGTGGGGCTGAACGCTGTCTCTATGACCGCGATGGCCGATGCGCCGAAAGAGCAAGAAACGGATGTCCTTTTAATTGGCGGCGGCATCATGAGCGCCACTCTGGGAACGTATCTGCAAGAATTACAGCCGGACTGGTCGATGACCATGGTTGAACGCCTCGATGGCGTGGCAAAAGAAAGTTCGAACGGCTGGAATAACGCCGGTACGGGCCACTCGGCACTCATGGAACTGAACTATACACCGCAGAAAAAGGACGGTTCCATTAGTATCGAGAAGGCCGTTGAGATCAACGAAGCATTCCAGGTTTCGCGCCAGTTCTGGTCACATCAGGTCAACAGCGGCGTAATGCACGACCCGCACTCATTTATTAACACCGTGCCGCACATGAGCTTTGTGTGGGGCGATCAAAACGTGAACTTCCTGCGCGCACGCTACACCGCTTTGCAACAGAGCAGCCTGTTCCGCGGCATGAAGTTCTCTGAAGATCATGCTCAAATCAAAGAGTGGGCACCGCTGGTCATGGAAGGGCGCGACCCAAACCAGAAGGTGGCGGCGACACGTACTGAAATCGGCACCGACGTTAACTACGGCGAAATCACGCGTCAGCTGGTTGCCTCTTTGCAGAAAAAAGATGACTTCCATTTGCAGCTCAGCACCGAAGTCCGCGGCTTTAAGCGTAACGCGGATAACAGCTGGAGCGTGACGGTTGCCGATCTGAAAAACAACGAAGCAGAACACGTCATCAAGGCGAAATTTGTCTTTATCGGCGCGGGTGGCGCAGCGTTAAAACTGTTGCAGGAAACCGGTATTCCGGAAGCTGACGACTATGCGGGCTTCCCGGTGGGCGGACAATTCCTGGTATCCGAGAATCCGGAAGTGGTGAATCGTCACCTGGCGAAAGTGTACGGCCAGGCTTCTGTCGGTGCGCCACCAATGTCCGTACCGCATATCGATACCCGTATGCTGGACGGTAAGCGCGTGGTGCTGTTTGGGCCGTTCGCCACCTTCTCCACCAAATTCCTGAAAAACGGTTCGCTGTGGGATCTGCTCAGCTCTACCACCACGTCTAACTTTATGCCGATGGTTGATGTGGGCATGGATAACTTCGATCTGGTGAAGTATCTGATGAGCCAGGTGATGCTGTCCGATGACGATCGTTTTGCGGCGTTGCAAGAATATTATCCGCAGGCGAAAAAAGAAGACTGGCGTTTATGGCAGGCTGGCCAGCGCGTGCAAATCATCAAACGTGATCCGAAAGAAGGCGGCGTATTGCGTCTGGGCACGGAAGTGGTGAGCGATAAAGAGGGCACGATTGCTGCGCTGCTGGGGGCTTCTCCTGGTGCATCAACAGCCGCGCCTATCATGCTGCACCTGATGGAAAAAGTGTTTAAAGATAAAGTTGCCAGCCCGGAATGGCAGGTGAAACTGAAAACCATTATTCCGTCTTACGGCACCAAGCTGAACGGTAACGTGGCAGCGACGGAACAGGAGCTGGAATTCACCAGCCGCGTTCTGCAGCTCAAGTATGAAAAACCGCAAACGGCTGTTGCTGCGCCACAAGCGCAACCGCAGTTAAAACCTCAGCCGGACTCTAAACCGGTCGCGGATATCGCACTCTGAGAATAAAAAAAGCCGGGTATCATTACCCGGCTTTATTTTTAACGCACAACCGCGTTTTCGATCTTCTCTTCCGCTTTCCAGATACGATATTTCACGTCAATATTCTCAGGCGTATACACCACGATCGGCAGCTTGCTGTTATAGCGCAGCAGACTGTTATCGCCCAGATACGCCGTCACGAACTTCTGCGTTTTCGTCTTTTCCGGACAGGCCATCATGGTCGATACCGGCGAGGTGACGTTATCGAAGACGTAATAGTCATAGCCCCAGCCTTCCAGCGTTTTGCTTTCCAGTTTGCCGCCAAGACGATGCAGGTTGCAGTCCACTTCCAGATTCTGCCCAATCAGTAATTCAACCTTGTAACCTGACTCATCTTGCTGAGCAGGGAGCTGGATAACCTGGCGCTTCATCCCTTTATCGGCCTGTGGCCACGGGGCGATTTTTTCCAGCGGCGCATTTTTTGGCGTCTCACTGGCGAAAGCGCTGGTGTTCATGCAGGCAGCGGCGAGAAGGGCAATAGCAAATATAGGTGCGTTTTTCACAGTCATTCCTTGTATGTCAAACGATCGGTGCAAGGCTAGCATAGCTAATTGTGAAGGTTGATATTATTTACTCATATTTTCATATTTAGCAGAGTATGTGACTGGCGATTTTGCTCTTGTGTGGATGTAAATGCTGATATGGAATGAAAGGGGTGAACGTGTTAGGGTGAGCAGCAAATATTGTTATTCATCTGTGAAGGGGCAAGAGACATGATGGTACGCGCTAAGCTTAATACGCCTGAAGGCCGAAAGTTTTTAGTGGCACTTTTCGTTGTGTTTATGATTGCCGCGACGTGCGTTGGCCGGGCCACGATTGTCGGGGTGATCGAGCAGTACAACATTCCGCTTTCGCACTGGACGACCAGCATGTTTGTGCTGCAATCGGCGATGATCTTTGTCTACAGCCTGGTCTTTACGGTTCTCCTCGCCATCCCGTTGGGAATATTTTTCCTCGGTGGCAGTGAAAAGAAGTAACCGACTAGACATAAAAAACCAACCCTGAGCGGTTGGTTTTTTTATGAAGAAATTTTGGTCGGGCACGGAGAGATTTGAACTCTCGACCCTCGCCACCCCATGACGATGCGCTACCAGGCTGCGCTACGTGCCGTTTCCGTAGAAAATCATACTAACCATTTGCAGAATGAATGCAAGTCCGTGTCACGCTAACTGACTCATTTTTAATCAGTTAGCGATGAACCGTTTCTCGTCCGTCAGCACCTGAAGCAGCAGACTCAACTGCGGTTTCTGGTCATGTATTTTCTCACCCTGCAGGTTATACGTCTGGTAATTACCATTGCTGCCAAGCACCAATGTCAGCACTGGCGTCGTGACTGCCAGAGTATTTCCGCTGGCTGCCGTCACCCAGTTGTGACGTCGCGTGGCGCTGAAAATATCCTGACCCTGTGAGTATTCATTCGCCGGTGTGCTGACGTGCAGCAACCGCTGCATCAACGTCGTCATGACGTCTTTGTGATCGGTCAACATGCTGATGCGTTGTGCAGGCGTGCCCGGCCAGTGAACAACCAGCGGGACGTGCAGGTTAGGGCGCGACCATTCCATTTCTTTTGTCTCATCACCCAGCGGCACACCGTGGCCTGCGGTAATGATCACCACGGTATTATCCAGTTTGCCGGATTCACGGAGTGCGTTAATGACGCGCGCGATCTGCGCGTCAACATCGCCAGCCGCACGGCTGTATCGACGGGCAAAGCCTTTCTGATTGCTGTCATCCAGCGTCGTGCCGTTAAACGCTACCCAGGAGAACCAGCGGTTATCTTCCTGCGCATAGCGATTCAGCCAGTTCACCCACTGATCCGCCGTTTTATCGTCGGACTGACTCTGCGCAGCAGGCAGCGAGAAGTCGGACAACAACGCCTGTCGGTAAAGCGGGCTGCTGAACCCGTCCGATGAGAACAGCCCCAGTTGATAACCTTGCTGATTAAGCGAGGTTATCAGTGCCGCAGGCGTACGAGAAGACAACACGCCATCCATATAACCCGCAGAAATGCCATAGAACAGACCGAAAATGCCTGCATCGGTGCTATTCCCGGAGCTCATATGCTGCGTGAAGTTAATGTTTTGCTCGGCGAATTCTGCCAGCGCAGGCATCTGTTTCTCATAGCGAGAATAATTCAGACCGTCGACGGTGATGAGCAAGACGTTTTGGCCTTGTCCCATATCGCGATAGCGTAAGTCGCTCAGCGGATACTGTACCGACACGGCCTCTGGATTGCCTTGCTCGACCAGGCGACGCTGATATTCCTGCGCATCAAGCAGCCCGTGTTTTTCCAGGAAGCGACGCGCTGTCATCGGGTAGGAAAGCGGCAAGTTGGCGCGCTGCATGGTGATTGGGCGGTAGAAATTAGCATCAGCCCAAATGTACATGACATGTGAGCTGATAAACGCCACGAAAAATAGCGCGGCGACAGGTTTGGCGTAGTGACGACGACGCGTCAGGCTACGGAGTTTTTGCCAGCTCCAGGTGGCAAACAGCATCTCAATCAGCAGAATAATGGGCACGCTGATAAACATCAGCTGCCAGTCACGTGCGGTTTCGTTCTGGTCGGGGTTAATCACCAGTTCCCAGACGATGGGATTGAGATGCAGGTGGAAACGTGTGAAGACTTCGCTGTCAATAAGCAGCAGCGTCATGCCCGCAGTGGCAAGGATGGCGGATAAAAACCGCATCAGCCGCTGCGACATGACGATAAACGTCAGGGGGAAAAGAATCAGCAGGTACGTGGCGAAGACTAAAAAGCTAAAATGCCCCACCAGGCTTATCCAGGAGTAAATACGCCCGGTTAGCGTCGTCGGCCAGTCGGCCACGAACAGATAACGGCTGCCCAGCACCATGCCCAACAAAATGTTGAACAAGGCAAACCAGTGCCCCCAGCTAACCATCTGGGAGACTTTTTCGCGGTAGCGCTGACGATTCGTCACCATAAACTGTTGTTCGTTTCCCTTAATGCGCCTGATCGTTACTCACCGAGGACTGCAATGCCTGGGCGAATGATTTTGCGATCGCCTGACGTTGAGCCGGAGCAACGCTGGTATTGATAAGGTTGGTGACCATATTTCCCAAAACCATCAGAGAAAGATCGGTCGGCGTTTTGTTTTTTTCAAGTACGTTGGCCAGCTCACTGAGCAGTTGTTCAACGTGTTCATCACTATAGCGGGAATGTTGTGGCATAAATCGAAATCAGTTCGTTGATGAAAGGGCAACATATTACCGTAGCAACAGCTTTTTTTCCCCTTTTTTATCTTCTGTTCTTCTGTTGCACAGATTCGTAGGGGGTGGTTGAATACCGTCCGTCTAAAAGGAGAGTTTATCATGAGTCTGGATATCAACCAGATTGCGTTGCACCAGCTTATCAAGCGTGATGAGCAAACCCTTGAGCTGGTGCTGCGCGATTCGTTACTGGAACCAACGTCAACCGTTACGGAAATGATGGCGGAATTACACCGCGTTTACAGTGCCAAAAACAAAGCCTATGGCATGTTCAACGAAGAGAGTGAGCTGGCACAAAGCTTGCGCTTGCAGCGACAGGGTGAAGAGGATTTCCTGGCGTTTAGCCGGGCGGCGACAGGGCGTCTGCGCGACGAACTGGCGAAATATCCCTTTGCGGATGGCGGTATCGTGCTGTTCTGCCAGTATCGCTATCTGGCGGTGGAATATTTGCTGGTCACCGTGCTGAACAATCTGAGCAGTATGCGTGTGAATGAGCAGCTCGACATCAGCTCCACGCACTATCTGGATATCAACCATGCCGATATCGTAGCGCGCATTGATTTGACCGAATGGGAAACCAACCCGGAATCTACTCGCTATCTGACGTTCCTGAAAGGGCGTGTCGGGCGCAAAGTGTCGGACTTCTTTATGGACTTCCTCGGTGCCAGCGAAGGCCTGAACGCGAAAGCGCAAAATAAAGGGTTGTTGCAGGCGCTGGATGATTTCACCGCAGAGGCGCAACTTGATAAATCTGAGCGCCAGAACGTGCGTCAGCAGGTTTACAGCTATTGCAGCGAGCAGTTGCAGGCTGGCGAAGAGATTGAGCTTGAATCACTGTCAAAAGAGTTAGCGGGCGTCAGCGAAGTCAGCTTCCAGGAATTTACGGCTGATAAAGGCTATGAGCTGGAAGAGAGTTTCCCGGCGGATCGCAGTACGCTGCGCCAGTTAACCAAATTTGCTGGGAGCGGCGGTGGGTTAACCGTCAATTTTGACGCCATGCTGCTGGGTGAACGCATCTTCTGGGATCCGGCAACCGACACGCTGACCATCAAAGGGACGCCACCAAACCTGCGCGATCAGCTGCAGCGCCGTACGTCAGGCGGTAAATAGCAGCCATAAAAAAACCCCGCGCTGCGGGGTTTTTTCTCAACTTGTTGGCGATTAAGCGCGAACGAAGTCGACGTGAGACAGTTTTGGCTTGAACGGGTGACGCTGAACAGCCTGAACTTTCACTTTTTCTTCTTTACCATCGATAACGATAGTCAGAACTTCAGTGTAGAACCCTTCTTTAGTCTGCTGGTTCCAGACTTTATCCTGATCCATTTCGATAGCAACTGGAGCAGCTTCGCCACCATAAATGATAGCCGGGAACTTGTTAGCTGCGCGCAGGCGGCGGCTCGCACCCTTACCCTGCACTGCACGTACTTCTGCATTGATAGTGAACATTGATTTCTCTCTGTAAATAAGTCCTGCTACAGGCGACCCAGCAGCAGGTAAGTGTTCTGCCTCACGGATGTGAAGCGGGCGGCATTTTATACTCAAACACACTTTACATCAATCAAAAGTCCCTTTATCCCCGCAATTCATTGGCCCGGCGGAAACGCCCTTCGTAGTCGAACACCTTCTCACGCACCTGCCAGAACTGACCTTTTTTACGCGCAACAACAAAATCAGGGTGACGCAAAAACGCCTGCTGGTGGACGATATCCGCGACGGTGATCCAGCGCAACGGCACGCCAGGCGTTCGGGTATGCGGGCGGATAAACAGCTGTTCAAACGCGGTGCGCTGAGCGGGCGTGTGCAGCCGGAAGCGTTCGCTGACGTCCGCGCCGTCCTCGTCGTAATAGGTGATTTTCAGCCACTCGCCTTTGTCATCCGCGCCGGGTTGCAGCGCCATTCCGGAACAGCGCAACACCAGCGCATCTTTGAGCTTCAGCGCCGCTTTCAGCATGTCATCGGGATCGACCAAAACGGTGTCACATTCACGGCAGCGTCGCGCGGCGATATCATTTTCAGCGTTGCACTGCGGGCAGTTTTTAAAGCGGAAGCGGAAATCGCACTGTTCGCGATGGCCTTCGTCGTCCTCAAACCAGCCCTGGCAGCGGCGACCAAAATGCTCAACGAGCGTGCCTTCGGCGGTCATTTTCCCCCAAAAAGTGTTGGCAAAACCGCAGGCCGGGCAAAAAACTTGTACCGGAACGTTGCCGCTTTTGCCTTTTGGCGTCCCCACTTCCGGCGAATACAGGTCGTGCGGATTACCGGCGTAATCGAGAATCAGGCAGTCGGTTTTGCCGGGTGCCAGCCGTAACCCGCGCCCGACGATTTGCTGATACAAGCTGACGGATTCGGTGGGGCGCAAAATCGCAATCAAATCGACGTGCGGCGCGTCAAATCCGGTTGTCAATACCGAGACGTTCACCAGAAAGCGGAACTGCTGCGCTTTAAAGGCTTCGATGAGCGTATCGCGCTCCTGGCCGGGCGTTTCACCGGTAATTAATGCGGCGTCATTTTTCGGCAGCAAGCCGGTGATTTCGCGGGCATGTTCCACGGTGGCGGCGAAAATCATCACCCCTTTGCGCGTCTGAGCAAACTCTTCAATCTGGCTGATGATATGCGGTGTAATACGCTGCTGCTTTTTCAGCTCCAGATTCATGTCCGCTTCGCTAAACAACCCATTGCTCTGTGCCTGTAAGCGGCTGAAATCATACTGTACCACGGGCATGTCCAGGCGTTCAGGTGGCGTCAAATAACCATGCTTGATCATGTAGCGAAGTGGCAGTTCATAGATGCAATCGCGAAACAACGCTTTCTCATCGCCGCGAACCATACCGTGATAATGAAACTGATAAATCCAGCCTTTACCCAGACGAAACGGGGTGGCGGTCAACCCCAGCAAACGCACCTGCGGATTGACCTCTTTAAGGTGAGTGAGAATCTGCTGATACTGACTGTCGTTGTCATCGCTGATGCGATGGCACTCATCAATAATCAGCAGCGAGAACTCACTGCGGAACAGCTCAAGATTTCGCGCCACCGACTGTACGCTGCCAAAAACCACCTTGCCATGGCTCTCTTTACGCTTGAGTCCGGCGGCGAAAATATCGGCCTCCAGACCAAATGCCCGATATTTAGCGTGATTCTGCGCGACCAGCTCTTTGACGTGCGCCAGCACCAGCACGCGGCCACGCGCCAGTCGCGCCAGCTCAGCGATGACCAGGCTTTTTCCTGCGCCGGTGGGCAGCACAATCGCAGCAGGCTCTTTGTGTTTGCGAAACCAGGCAAGCGTCGCGTCAACGGCTTCTTGCTGATAGGGGCGAAGTGTAAAAGTCATAGGTTCTCGTTTTTGTTCTCTCGCATAGAGTATGCCACGAAACTTTTTCCCTTGAGTGGCGCAGATAGGCCGCTATACTGGACAGTTCTTGACTGCTTCTTTTTCGGACATGTTGTCCGACTTCCTGCACCTTTAAGGCTAATTAGATTTCATGCGACTTGATAAATTTATCGCTCAGCAACTCAGCGTCAGCCGCGCTATTGCCGGACGTGAAATTCGCGCCAGCCGCGTTACCGTGGACGGCGATATTGTGAGAGACAGCGCGTTCAAACTCCTCCCGGAACATGATGTGGAGTTCGACGGTAACACGCTGACCCAGCAAATTGGCTCACGCTATTTTATGCTCAATAAGCCGCAAGGCTACGTTTGTTCGACGGACGACCCTGATCACCCGACCGTACTCTATTTCCTTGAAGAACCGGTCGCGCATAAACTGCATGCGGCGGGGCGTCTGGATATTGATACGACCGGTCTGGTGCTGATGACCGATGATGGTCAATGGTCGCACCGAATCACGTCTCCGCGCCACCACTGTGAAAAAACCTATCTGGTGATGCTGGAGTCGCCGGTTGCGGATGACACGGCTGAACAATTCACCAAAGGCGTTCAGCTGCATAATGAAAAAGATCTCACTAAACCCGCAGTGCTTGAGGTCATTACGCCTACCGAAGTGCGTTTGACCATCATTGAAGGCCGCTACCATCAGGTGAAGAGAATGTTCGCCGCTGTGGGCAACCGTGTGGTTGGCCTGCATCGCGAACGTATTGGTGAGATTGCCCTCGATCCGGATCTTGAACCCGGTGAATATCGCCCGTTAACGGAAGAAGAAATTGCCAGCGTTGGCATGCCGCCACGCTAATTTCAGGAGCACACTGTGACCACCAGGCCACACTCATCAATCAGCATCGTCTTTATCCTTGGCCTTCTGGCCATGCTGATGCCGCTGTCAATCGACATGTACTTGCCTGCGTTGCCGGTGATTTCCGCGCAGTTCGGCGTGCCAGCAGGCAGCGCGCAAATGACACTCAGCACCTATATTCTCGGCTTTGCCGTCGGACAATTGCTGTACGGCCCAATGGCGGACAGCATCGGGCGCAAGCCGGTGATTCTGGGGGGAACGCTGGTGTTTGCCGCAGCGGCGGTGGCCTGCGCGCTGGCGCAAACAATTGAACAGCTGATCATGATGCGTTTCTTACATGGTCTGGCGGCCGCGGCGGCGAGCGTGGTGATTAACGCCCTGATGCGCGATATCTACCCGAAAGAAGAGTTCTCGCGGATGATGTCGTTCGTCATGCTGGTCACCACCATTGCGCCATTGCTGGCACCCATGATTGGTGGGGCAGTGCTGGTATGGTTAAGCTGGCATGCCATTTTCTGGATCCTGGCGATTGCTGCGCTGCTGGCGTCGGCGATGATCTTCTTCTTCATCGATGAAACCTTGCCCGTAGAACGGCGGCAGAAATTTCATATTCGCACCACCATCGGCAACTTTGCCGCGTTGTTCCGCCATAAACGCGTGTTGAGCTATATGTTGGCGAGCGGCTTTAGCTTTGCAGGGATGTTCTCATTCCTGAGCGCCGGGCCCTTCGTTTACATCGAGATCAACCACGTTTCGCCGCAGCACTTCGGTTATTACTTTGCGCTAAACATCGTGTTCCTGTTCGTTATGACCATCATCAATAGCCGCTTTGTCCGTCGTGCCGGAGCGCTGAATATGTTCCGTGCGGGCCTGAGGATCCAGTTTGTGATGGCAATTTGGATGGTGTTTACCGCCTTCTTTGATGTCGGTTTCTGGGCGCTGGTGGTGGGCGTGGCAGCGTTTGTAGGATGCGTGTCGATGGTTTCATCGAACGCGATGGCGGTTATTCTCGACGAGTTTCCGCACATGGCAGGAACCGCATCATCGCTGGCTGGGACATTCCGCTTTGGGATTGGCGCGATTGTCGGCGCGCTGCTTTCAATGGCGACGTTTAACACCGCCTGGCCGATGATTTGGTCTATCGCGTTTTGCGCGACCTGTTCGATTCTCTTCTATCTCTACGCCAGTCGGCCGAGAAAATCAGCGCATTGATAAATTTAAAGGGACCAAAACGGTCCCTTTTTTGATGCGCGTCAACCAAACAGACGTTTGTTTACCCTGTGATTGTTTCTTTTATGTAAAATCTATTTGTGTAAAAAGTCACATCGTTGTAGTTAAAAAGGTTGAGTTAGATCGCAGAAACGGGTACATATAGCGCCGAAGCGAGCCTGTAACTTACAAAATAACGCCCTGAAAAATGAGATACCAAAGCCCGTAACATAAGGCTGTAAGCGGTTTCTCATCAAAAAAAAGGCAGGTCAGCGACGATGTGTTACTATAAATGTAAATAAATTGTGAAGGCTTTTTGCTTCCGGGGAAAGAACGTGAATACATTACAGCTCTCCATAGTCCATCGCTTGCCACAGAGCTATCGCTGGTTGGCGGGTTTTGCAGGTTCGAAGGTTGAACCGATTCCGCAAAGTGGAAACGACTGCGATAATTGCCTCGTGGCGCTGAAATTACTTAGCTCCGACGATGAAAATGCGTGGCCGGTCATGGAGCGCCTGAGTCAGGCCTTGACGGATATCGAAGTGGTCAGCTCTATCGTGGAATGCGAAGGTGAACCCTGCCTGTTTGTTAACAGCCACGATGAATTTGCCGCCACCTGCCGCCTGAAGAATTTTGGCGTCGCGATCGCTGAACCGTTTTCCCGCCAACAACCTTTCTAAGCCTTAACGCAAGGCTAACAACTGGCGTGTGTATTCATGCGTCGGTGCGGAAAACACGCGCTGGCAGTCACCTTGTTCGACCACTTCTCCTTGACGCAGCACAATCACCTGATGGCACAGCGCGCGCACAACCTGCAAATCGTGGCTGATAAAGATATACGCCAGCTGATGCTTTTCCTGCAGTGCCTTCAGTAACGCCAGAATTTGTGCCTGCACGGTTTTATCGAGCGATGACGTGGGTTCATCGAGGATAATCAATTCCGGTTTCAGGATCAGCGCCCGTGAGATAGCGATACGCTGGCGTTGCCCCCCCGAAAACGAAGCCGGATAACGAAAGCGAGTTTCCGGATCCAGCCCAACTTCTTCCATCACGCGAATCACCTCTTTTTCACGCTGTCGGGCGCTCAGCTCTGGCCGATGCACGCGCAGACCTTCCTCAATAATTTGCAATACGTTGAGTCGGGGGTTAAGTGAGGAATTGGGATCCTGAAAAACCACCTGCATCCGATGACGCACGGGCAACATCTGTCGCCGGTTCAAACTGTGCAGCGGTTTTCCATCAAACAAAATGGCCCCTTGTGAAGCAATTAACCTCAGCAGCGCCAGCCCGGTGGTGCTTTTTCCCGATCCCGATTCGCCGACCAACCCGAGCGTTTCGCCTGGCTGCAGTGAAAAGCTGACGTTCTTCAGCACATGATTTTGATCGACAACACGGCGGAAAATCCCCTTGCGAACAGGGAACGAGACGCTAAGCCCCTCAACGTTCAATAACGGCGTGCTGTGAGCAGGGAGTGGCACCGGATCGCCCGACGGCTCGCTGTTAAGCAGACGTTGCGTGTAAGAGTGTTGTGGCGCGTGGAAGAGCGCTGTGGCTGTATTTTGTTCAACGCAGCGACCTTTTTGCATGACTGCCACATTATCGGCGAGTTTTTTCACAATGCTGAGATTATGGGTGATAAACAACAGGCTCATGTTCAGCTCTTCACGCAACTCTCGCAGTAACTGCAAAATTTGCGCCTGTACCGTGACATCGAGTGCAGTCGTCGGCTCATCGGCGATCAGCAGTTCTGGACGGGTCAGCAGAGCCATGGCGATCATCACACGCTGGCGCTCGCCGCCTGAAAGCTGATGCGGGAAATCCGTCAGGCGCTTAGCGGCGTTGCGAATACCTGTGCGCTCAAGGCAGTCCAGAATTTCCCCTCTGGCGGCTTCTTTACGCATGCCGCGATGCAGCGACAGCACTTCGTAGAGCTGTTTTTCCAGCGTGTGCAGCGGATTCAGCGAGACCATCGGTTCCTGAAAGATCATCGCAATTTTATTGCCGCGGATGCCACGTAACGTTTGCTCGTCTGCATGCAGCAGCGACTGGCCGTGGAACAGAATATCGCCCTGCGGATAGACAACGGGAGGGGAGGGCAACAGGCGCAGCACAGACAACGCTGACACGCTTTTTCCCGAGCCGGATTCGCCCACAAGCGCCAGCGTCTCTCCGGCTTGAATCTGCAGCGACAGGTCGCTCACTACCTCGCGAGTTTCACCTTGATGAGTAAACGCGATAGAAAGATTGTCGATACTGAGAAGAGGTTGCGTCATCTTATATCGCCTTATTGGGATCGAAGGCATCGCGGACCGCTTCGCCAATAAAAATCAGTAACGAGAGCAACACAGCAACGGAAAGGAATGCCGTAATACCCAGCCAGGGAGCCTGAAGGTTATTTTTGCCCTGCAACAGTAATTCGCCCAGTGATGGTGAGCCAAGCGGCAGCCCGAAGCCCAGAAAATCCAGCGAGGTGAGCGTGGTGATCGAACTGCACAAAATAAACGGCAGGAACGTCAGCGTCGCGACCACAGCGTTGGGCAACATATGACGAAAAATAATGCTGCGATCGCTGACGCCGAGCGCCTGAGCGGCACGAATATAATCAAAATTCCGTGTGCGTAAAAATTCAGCGCGCACGACACCGACCAGTGCCATCCAGCCAAAAATAACCGTGATACCCAGCAGCCACCAGAAATTGGGCTGAACCACGCTTGAGAGCAGAATAATCAAAAATAATGTTGGCATTCCGGACCACACTTCGATAAAGCGTTGGCCCCACAAATCAATTTTCCCGCCGTAATAGCCCTGAATCGCACCGGCTACGACGCCCATCACGCTGGAGAATAGCGTGAGCATCAGCCCGAACAAAATGGAGATCCGCGTGCCGTAGAGAATACGTGCCAGCACATCGCCACCGTTCGCATCCGTTCCGAGCCAGTTTTGAGCTGAAGGTGCGGAAGGGAAAGGGGTTGTTGTCGCAAAATTAATGCTGTTCGCGCCAAAGCGGACGGGTGCCCACAGCGCCCAGCCATGACTGTCTATCTGGTCACGAAGCCAGGGATCCTGGTAATCCGCGGGGGTCGCGAACGGACCGCCGAAATCGCTTTCGCTGTAGTTGTTCAACACTGGCGTATACCAGCGGTCATTAAAATGGACCAGCAGCGGTTTATCGTTGGCAATCAGCTCAGAGCACAGGCTCAGCACAAACAGCACGGCAAAAATCCACAGCGACCAATATCCACGACGATTGTGGCGAAAACGTGCCCAGCGGGCCTGGTTGACGGGGCTTAAATGCGGCATCAGCGGCCCTCAAAATCAATACGGGGATCGACCAGCGTATAGCTGATATCGCTGATGATATTCAACAGCAGACCGATCAGGGTGAAAATATAGAGTGTGCCAAACATCACCGGATAATCGCGTGACACGGTGGCTTCGTAGCCGAGCAGGCCCAGCCCGTTCAGGGAGAACATCACCTCAATCAGCAGCGAACCGGTGAAAAACATACTGATAAACGTGGCGGGAAAACCGGCAATCACCAGCAGCATGGCGTTTCGGAAAACGTGTTTCCACATGATCTGTTTTTCGCTGACGCCTTTTGCGCGCGCGGTGACCACGTATTGTTTGCGGATCTCATCGAGGAAAGCATTTTTAGTCAGCATCGTCAGGGCCGCAAATCCGCCAATCACCGTCGCCAGTACCGGTAGGGTAATGTGCCAGAGGTAATCGGTGATTTTTTGATACCACGGAAGCGAACTGAAATCTGCGGACACCAGCCCGCGCAGCGGGAAGATATCGAAATAGCTGCCGCCTGCAAAGAAAACAATCAACAGCACAGCGAACAGAAACGCGGGAATCGCGTAGCCAATAATAATGAACGTACTGCTCCAGATATCGAAACGACTGCCGTTGTACACCGCTTTGCGTATCCCGAGCGGGATCGACACCAGATAAATGATGAGCGTGCCCCACAAGCCGAGCGTTATAGAAACCGGCAGGCTGTCTTTGATGAGCTGTAAAACCGAGGCGCTGCGGAAGAGACTGTTACCGAAATCAAATCGGACGTAATCCCACAGCATTTTGAAATAACGCTCATGAAGGGGTTTATCAAAGCCGTAGCGTTGGGTGATCTCGGCGATCACTTCGGGGTCCAGACCACGCCCACCACGATAGCTGCTGTCGCTGATATTCCCGGTACCGGTTTGAGCGTGACTGGCGCGCAGACCCTCGCTGCCGCCTCCCGGCAAGCCATTGCTATGGCCAAACTCAACGGCGGCAATAGCCTGATCAACCGGCCCTCCCGGCGCAATTTGCACAATGAAAAAGTTGATGGTGATAATCGCCCACAGGGTAGGGATAATCAGCAATAAGCGTCGAATCAGATAAGCGCCCATCGTTATTCCTTAGCGCCGCTCTGCAGGCAGTTTTGCGGCTTTATTGACGTCGTACCACCAGTTTTCAAATCCCAGCGAATAAATAGGGCGTATGGACGGCTTAGAGAATTTGTCCCAGTAGGCCAGACGATCCTTAGCCATAAACCACATCGGCAGCATGTAGTAATTCCAGGTCAATACCCGGTCAAGCGCGCGGCCTAGCGGAAGCAATTTTTCTTTATCGCCTTGCGCCGCAATGATTTTCCCGATCAGCATGTCGATTGCCGGGCTTGAGACGCCTGGGGCGTTATATGAAGAGTTAATATATTCCGAAGCCCAAGAGATGCGTAAGTTAGCGCTGGGCCATGGCTGGGCCTGCCACAGGCGAGTCATCATATCGTAGTCACGATTGCGCATTCGGTTGGTTATCTGCGCGTTATCAACCTGACGGATTTCCAGAGTGATCCCGAGTCGTTCCAGATTGTGCTGGAATGGCAGAACCCACTGATTATTTCCGCCAGAGGAGAGCAGCAGCTCAAAGGTGAGCGGTTTGCCCTGGGCATTCACCCGTTTTTGATTTTTTAATACCCAGCCGGATTCATCCAGTAATGCGCTGGCTTTCAGCAAGTTGTCACGATCGTAACCGCTCCCTTTAGAGGTGGGCGGAACAAAAATGGTCGTGAAAACTTCAGGGGGAACTTCAGCTTTCAACGGTGCCAGCAACGTAAGCTCAGCCGCGTCGGGGTAATCGCGGGCGGCGTATTCTGTATTCTGGAAATAGCTGTTGGTCCTGCTGTAGGCATCGTAAAACAGCGCCTTGTTCATCCACTCAAAATCAAAGGCGAGCGTAATAGCCTGACGTACACGCCTGTCGGCGAAAACAGGGCGCTGTATATTAAATGCCAGCCAGCGGGTGTCCTGCGCTGATTCGTTTATTTGCTCATCTTTGACGATGTAATGATTCGCAAAATTCTTGCCGATATAGCGGGTGGCCCAGTTTTTGGCGCTGACTTCCTCGCGCATATCGAATGCACCGGCTTTGAACGCTTCGAAGGCGACGTTATCGTCGAGATAGTAGTCGTAGCGGATAGTGTCGAAATTCCAGCGGCCGCGATTGACCGGTAAATTCGCTGCCCAGTAGTCTTTCACGCGCGAGTAAACAAGATATTGCCCCATCCGCCAGCTTGTGATGCGGTAAGGGCCGCCAGCCAGTGGAGGCGTGGAAATCGGGTCACTCAGCTTGTGATCTTTCCAGAATGATTCCGGCATGACGGGCAACGAGAAAAGACTCAGCATGCTCTCTTTGCTGGGCTCCGCCAGTTGGATACGTACGGTCAATGGCGCAATCGCTTTTACCGTTGTTCCTTTGAATACAATACGGAACTGCGGAACGCCTTCGGTCATAAATTTATGAAAGGTAAAAGCGACATCGCTGGCTTTTACCGGCGACCCATCATGAAAACGCGCGCGGGGGTTGAGCGTGACTTCTGCCCACGAAAAATCATCAGCGTAGCGCACCGCTTCGGCGACGAGTGGATAGTAGCTTCCTGGCTCATCGTCTGAGGTGACAAAGAGCGTGTCATAGAGCGAATCGGTGCGCTCCGCGGCTACACCACGCAGCGCAAAGCGGTTGAAGTTATCGAACGTCCCCATTGCGGAGAGCGTGATGTTCCCCCCTTTTGGCGCACCGGGATTAACGTAATCGAAGTGGGTAAAGTTAGCGTCGTATTTGGGTTCACCCAAAACGGCAAAGGCATAGCTCTCTTTAATGGTCTGCGCCTGGCAGGTCACGCTGAACAACGC
The DNA here is from genome assembly GCF_045627565.1 of Lelliottia sp. Classification (NCBI taxonomy): domain Bacteria; kingdom Pseudomonadati; phylum Pseudomonadota; class Gammaproteobacteria; order Enterobacterales; family Enterobacteriaceae; genus Lelliottia; species Lelliottia sp. The sequence continues at coordinate 127,678 of NZ_JAZQNX010000024.1, forward strand.
CAGCAGTAGCAAAACGAAGCGCATAGTCATGTGCAGCGTATCCCTCTTTTATTCTGACTCACCCGCAGTGAGGCTTTCGGTGTAGCTGAATAATAAGTGACTAAGGTGCCCTTGTGAAATTATTCACTGTCTTTAACGAAATCTGGCTGCCATTTCAGAAATTGACCCAGCGGCATTGGGCGACTAATCCAGTAGCCCTGCAGGTAATTTACTCCGTGTTCACGCAACCAGGTCGCCTGTTCTGGCGTTTCGACACCTTCCGCAACCGTGACCATATTGAGCCGCCGTGCCAGCGTCAGTACGGCGTCAAGCACCGGCGAGGTGACCGTTTCTGTTCCGATGGCGTTCACAAAGCCGCGATCGATCTTAAGATAATCCATCGTAAAACGTTCCAGATAAATTAATGCACTGTGGCCTGTCCCGAAATCGTCGATGGCAATCTCAAACCCTTCGTGCTGTAGCCATTCAAATAATGGCGCGGCTTCGAGCTGATTGATCATGTCGCGTTCGGTGATTTCCAGCACCACCTGGAAGTGATCCGGGGGTAGCGACGCGCCAAATTGGCGCATGTCATCTTTAAAACTGTCGGCATGCAGATGCCCAGGCGCAATGTTAACGCCGAGTTTTGCACCTGCGGGTAGCACCTTTTGTAACTGTGGGGCATCGCGACTAATAAGGTCAAAGAGATGCAACGTCAGGGGCACAATCAGTTTCTGCGCTTCGGCAAAATTGATAAACGCATCTGGCGGGATTTCACCCATGGTCGGATGTTTCCAGCGCATCAGCACTTCGGCTCCCGACATTTCAAGTTTTGCAGCATCAACAACAGGCTGATAGACCACATAAAATTGACCTTGCTTGATGGCCGTCAGGATCTCTTTGCCAGGACTCAGTCGAATGGAGAGGATGTAATAGGAAAGCGTTCCCGCGGCAATGCCGCTTATCAAACCAAAAAATAACGCAAACAGGATTTCGTCACTGGTCCACGCTTGCCCGTAGAGATTGATTGTAAGCGGCACGTCTTTAAGCGTCGTAGTGCGGGTGGCCGTTTCATGCAAATCGTGAATATTGACCAGGCGGTTTGAGTCGGTGGATAACGCCGTATCGCCAATAATAATCGCAATACCCGCGAATTCGTCCTGGCGTGCGGCATAAAGGAGATACGGCGTCATATTGATATTGATCGACGTGAAGACACCGCCGCCTTTCACCAGTGGATTTTGGTACCAGATAGCGATAGCGGGATTGTGCGGCAGCATGGGCGTTCCGGGCAAAAGCGCCATGTCGATGGGTTTATTAACATCCAGTGCGGGTATGAGTTCAGCCAAAGGAGTATTCATGGCACCTGTCGCTGAAGAACAAAACGCGACGTTGTCTTTTACCAATAGAAAGGCACGAACGTTGAGGCTAAACGCGGCACGCGAGGTTAACTCATCGCGCACCTCCTGACAGCTATCCAGAATAAAGGGCTGCAAGGTATCAATGGACGTTTTAAGCTCGGAGAAGTAGCTCTCCATGTACACACGAAGGTCGACGATGAGGGTGTCGAATCTCACTTCCCGCTTATGATAGCTAAGGAAAAATTGCAGCATTCCGCAGAGGAGGGCGACGAGTAAGCCCGCCAGAATACTGCCTGTCAGGACTTTACGGCTGGTGGAAAAGTAACGGGTGAACATAAACGTCAGTATTCCTGAATGACCGTCAGTTGCGGCACGACGGCTAAACTTACGAATTTACAAGACTATAGCCTGGATTATCTCGCCTCCCCCCACTTGCAGGGGCGTGATATTACACAGGCAAAAAAAAACACTGCCGAAGCAGTGCTTTTTTTTATTATGTCGCCAGCCAAGGGATAACCAACGACATAACAGATTAACTGCGGGTCAGAACACGGCGCGCTTCGTTATAGCGCTTCTTCCAGTATGGCTCGTTCATGCTGGAAATTGTCACACCGCTGCTGGTGGATGCATGAACAAACTGGTCGTTGCCGATGTAAATCCCAACGTGTCGACCGGTTGAACCCGCACGGAACAGCACTAAATCACCGGTACGCAGTTTCGTGCGTGAAATGGATTTACCTGTTTCCTGCTGTTCGTAGGTAGAACGCGGAAGGTCTAACCCGAATTGCTCACGGAACGTACGCTGTACAAAACCGGAACAATCGATGCCTTTTTTGGTGCTGCCGCCAAGACGATAACGCACGCCTTTCCAGTCAGCATACTGGTCCATAATTCGAGACTTAACGTCCAGATTACGTACCATATTCTCAAATTCATCCTGAGAGGCTTGCAGTGACGAGGCATCTTCCATGCCCACAACACGCGTCTCAGGATGCATATTCTTTGCAGTGTTTGTCGAACTACATGCAGACAGCAGTACTGCAACTGCTATTGCCGGGATTCCCCGCAAGATATATCTCAAAATCGGTTGAGATTTGACCATGTTAATTATTTTCCCTTGAAGTCCTTAACGATAAAAGTCGTTATAAAATGCCAAACGTGACGAGACTAAATATCTGCGCACAATGAGACAATTCTTTATGGTCAAATCTGTGGTCTAACGCACAAACTTATTCACTCTGAGAATAATTATCTCTGTGAGGCAAAACGAGTTCGAGATTAACTGATCGGCTTAGTCAATGCGAGCAATAATATTGCTTTTTTTATAAGAAATTGTGATAGACAAAGCGATTAACCGGGATTGCGCAAAATACCGCCAATTTGGCTTAAGTTGTATGCAATGCATTCATTTACAACATGAATGATATTACGCAGAGAGGACAATGTAGCAAAAAAATAGCGGGGAATGTTCAGGGATCTAAAATGATCCCTGATGGATAGCGTTAATTTAAGTTAGTTAATTGTTTTATCTTTGTTGCATTTCCGGGGCAGGTACCGGTCGAAAAGGGCAATCAGGCGATCGCTCAACGGTGTCATTAAGCACCAGGGTAAACCAATCAGCACGGCAGAAAGTGAACCGACAACAATATCTGTCAGCCAGTGAGCGCCGATCATTACGCGTGGGAAAACAAAAACCACAACAATAATCAGGGCAACCCCGAACGCCTTTTTGCCAAAATAGCGCAGCATGAATGCCGAAAAAATAAGCAGCATCATTCCGTGATCCCCAGGGAAACTGTCCTTCGACGCATCCTTAGTCGAAATGTGCAGTAATTCGCTGACGCGATTGATATTGGGGAAATAGAGCGATGGACTGGATCGCTTAACCGGCATCAGCCCTTGGGCCAGTTGGTTCACCACCACGGCAATCAGCAACATCACCAGCCCAATGGCGATGATGCGGCGTTGACCAGCGGTGTCTTCTTTTCGCCAGAAGGAGAGCATCAGGCAGCCCATAGCGAGCAATGAAAACCCATCGAAGGCGCGGTTGTTGGTGATGGCCACCAGCCACAAAAAGGCCTGGCTCTTTGCCAACAACTGATTAAAGAAGTGGAAAATACCGGAGTCCAGCGGGAACCAGAAGCCATGATTCGCTGGCAGATACCAGGACAAAAACAGCGCAAAACCGGCAGCATTAAGCAGTAAAATGTATGGAAGTCTTTTAATCATCATCATCTTGAATAGTTTAGTCGCTGGCAACGTTAGTCCCCCGAACTTAAACGAAGCTTCAACAAGCTGGCCTGAAGCAGGTTCCAGTCGGTGTTAACCGCACTAATTAACTCTATTCGGCTATCTGGCGGTGCAACGTTCTGCGTTTCGATAAAGAAATCTGCGCCCTGACGATTGATCCGCACCAGCCCATCCTGAGTTCGCATCACACCTTTTACGCGTTCGACCGGCGCGAGCCTGGCCCATTCCAGAATACCGATTGTATCAAAGCGCGTATCAGCATCAAAAATCCAGCCACAGGCCTGATGTCCTTGCCCGCTATTGAGACTGCGGCGCCAGCGCTGATGAGCAGGTAAACTCAGTGCAGCCAGGCCTTTTTTGTCTGCATGACTGTGCGAATGGGCTGCGCTGGCAGGCAGTTCAGCTGAGTTCAGACGCGGAAGATCCAGCAGCGCATTATCGATATGACCCTGGGTTGTCTGCACAAACTGGCGGTCGCCGCCAAAATGCTGCCACCACAGGTCAAATGCTGCTCGACTCTCGTCTGTAGCACGGTCTTCTTTATTCACCACGATGATATCTGCGCTGGCAAGCTGATCACGGAAGTTTTCATTTTGCACGGATTTCTCATCCAGCAACTGGCGCGGATCCAGAACACAAAGCGTGGCCCGCAGCTCGATCCACGGCTCATATACCGGCGCGGTGAGCAGGTCGAGGATCTGCTTGGGATGGCCTAAACCGGTGGGTTCGATGATTAACCGGTCAGGCTTACCCTGACGCAACAGCGTATTTAGCCCCACCTGCATCGGTAAGCCATTGACGCAGCACATGCAGCCGCCTGGGATTTCTTTGACCATCGCGCCGCTGTCAGCCAGCAATGCGCCATCAATCCCGACTTCGCCGAATTCATTGACCAACACGGCCCATTTTTCTGCCGGATCTTTATTAGCCAGCAAATGAAGGATGGAAGTGGTTTTACCGCTGCCGAGAAAGCCGGTTATGAGGTTGGTTTTGGTCACATGCGCTCCAGGAAAAATTGTAATACATAACAATTATCAATAATCCTGGCGAAAAATGACAGCGGTGAGAAGGGGGAGGGCGAACTGAGGGTCTCTCCATACGCCCTTTACAGCAAAAAAGTTAAATCGCGAGGGTGTCGATGACGGCCTGACGTGCACCACGCTCTGAAATACGCTGGTAAGCATGAGTTATTGCATCGACAAACTGAGCCTGCTGCGGCAATTCGTTGCCAAAAATTTCTGCAAGGGCCAGTAACGCATCTACGCGGTCTGTTTCGCTGCTGGTTTCAACAATTGCCCGAATTTTTTCGCTAAGCGGATCGCGAACATCGATGGTATTCCCTGCATCGTCAACGCCGCTCACATAACGCATCCACCCAGCGATACCGAGTGCCAGCAGTGGCCAGGCGCTTTCACGTTGCAAATGTACGCGAACGCCTTCCAGCATGCGCTGCGGCAATTTTTGGCTGCCGTCCATCGCGATTTGCCAGGTACGATGCTGTAACGCCGGATTGGCAAATCGGTCGATCAGGCTGTCAGCATACGCCGTTAAGTCGACATCCGTGATACGCAATGTCGGAGCTTGTTCATCCAGCATCAGGCGACGAGCGGCCTCGCGAAATGCGTCGTCCTGCATGCAATCACTCATATGTGCGAAACCCGCGAGGTAACCCAGATAGGCCAGGAACGAGTGGCTACCGTTGAGCATACGTAATTTCATCTGCTCCCACGGCAGAACGTCCTGAACCATCTGAACGCCAGCGATTTCCCATTCCGGGCGGCCGGCCACAAAATTATCTTCCACTACCCACTGGATAAACGGCTCGCAGCTGATCGCACAGGGATCTTCCACGCCTAACGCCTGGGTGATTTCTGCCAGCGACGCTTCCGTCGCGGCGGGCACGATGCGGTCAACCATGGTGCCCGGGAAACTCACATGCGTCGCAATCCATTTGGCCAACTCTGGCGAGCGTTTTTCTGCCATCCCCAGCACCGCGTTTTTAACGACATGTCCATTATCAGGAATGTTGTCGCACGACAGAACGGTGAAAGGGGTGAGTCCGCGTTCGCGGCGGCGATGGAGGGCTTCAACCAGAATGCCGGGCGCTGAGTGCGGTTCGGTTGGGTTTTCGAGATCGTGAAGGATACGTGCGTTCTGCGTATCCAGCTTGCCCGTCGCCGGATCGATGCAATAGCCTTTCTCGGTTATGGTCAGCGAAACAATGGCTACCTGCGGTTCGCAAAATTTCTCAATAATGGCCGCCAGCGAATCGAGTTTGGCATTCAGGCATTCATGCACAGCGCCGATAACAATCGACTGATTTCCGTCAGCGCCTTTTTCCAGCACGGTAAACAGGTGATCCTGTGCGCGAAGCTGGCTCATCAGCACATCTCCACTGAACAGGCTAATCTCACAGATACCCCAGTCGCCCCCTTTGGCGTTTAGCACACGGTTTGTTAACAACGCCTGATGCGCACGATGAAAAGCGCCAAAACCGAAATGAACAATTCGGGAGCGCAGTTGCTGGCGATCGTACTGCGGCAGTTGCACGTGCGGAGGAAGAGAAGCGGAGGCAATTGTCTTCATGTAATACACACCTGATTAACCATTAATTAACAACGGTAGTGTAAAGTTATATGACAGCAAATTGAATTGGTAAGCCGTAAATATCCAGATTCTGTGAGTTGGATCAATCAATGCTGCCGAGCGCGTTGACCGGTACTATCAAACATGTATGGTAGTCGTCATTGCAGTAACACATATTGGTATAACAACTTTAGAGGGTGAAGCGATGGAACAAACCTGGCGTTGGTACGGGCCGAATGATCCGGTTTCTCTTGATGATGTGCGTCAGGCTGGCGCAACAGGCGTCGTGACCGCATTGCACCATATTCCAAACGGTGAAGTTTGGCCGGTGGAAGAGATCAAAAAACGTCAGGCGGTGCTGGCAGATAAAGGGCTGACCTGGTCAGTTGTCGAAAGTATTCCTGTGCATGAGGATATCAAAACGCATTCAGGACAATTTGAAACCTGGATCGCCAACTATCAGCAGAGTATTCGTAACCTGGCGACCTGCGGTATCGACACCGTGTGCTACAATTTCATGCCAATTCTGGACTGGACGCGTACCGATCTCGAATATCAAATGCCAGACGGTTCCAGAGCGCTGCGCTTTGATCAGATAGCCTTTGCGGCATTTGAACTACACATTCTAAAACGTCCGGGCGCAGAAGCGGATTACTCCGCAGAAGAGCAGCAGCAGGCGCTGAAATGGTTTGAAGACGCTTCTGACGCTGATATCCAAAAGCTGACGCGTAATATTATCGCGGGTCTGCCGGGTGCTGAAGAGGGTTACACCCTGGATCAGTTCCGCGCGCGTTTGGCGGAATACGGCGACATCGATAAAAATCAGCTCCGTGAAAATATGGCATATTTCCTGCGGGCGATTGTGCCGGTGGCGGAAGCCTGTGGTTTACGCCTGGCCGTTCATCCGGATGATCCACCGCGCCCGATTCTCGGTCTGCCACGCATTGTTTCTACCATTGAAGATATGGAGTGGCTGAAAGAGACCGTTGATAGTATTAACAACGGCTTCACGATGTGTACGGGTTCGTACGGTGTACGTGAAGATAACGATCTGGTGAAGATGATTGAAGCCTTCGGCGATCGCATTCACTTCACCCATCTGCGCGCGACCTGTCGTGAAAATAACCCTAATACCTTCCATGAAGCGGCTCATTTGGGTGGCGACGTGAATATGGTGGCGGTAGTGGATGCGATTCTGAGCGAAGAGCAGCGCCGTAAGCACGCTGGAGATGTGCGTCCGATTCCATTCCGTCCGGATCATGGGCATCAAATGCTAGACGATTTACGTAAGAAAACGAATCCGGGTTATTCTGCGATTGGCCGTCTGAAAGGGATGGCGGAAGTGCGGGGCGTGGAACTGGCGCTGAAGATGCTGAAGTATCCAGAATTGTTATAACCAGAATTGTTGTAACCAGAATTGTTGTAAAAAGAAACCCGGCAAAAGCCGGGTTTTTTTGTATCAGTCTGCGCGACCCATATAACGTTTTTCTTCAATATGGATGCGAATTTTTTCACCTGCGGAAAGGTATTCTGGAACCTGAACGACCAAACCCGTAGTCAGCGTCGCGGGTTTGTTACGCGCACTTGCAGATGCGCCTTTGATGCCCGGTGACGTTTCTACGATTTCCAGATCAACCGTCTGCGGCAGTTCAAGCGCCAGCAGTTGGCCATCCCAGGTCAGAACCTGCATATCCGGCATGCCGCCTTCAGGAATAAACAGCAGCTCGTCTTCAATCTGATCTTTGGTGAAGATATACGGCGTGTAATCTTCTTTATCCATGAACACATATTCGTTGCCGTCAATGTAGGAGAAATCGACGAAGCGACGTGTCAGGGTCACGGTATCAACAATATCATCACCTTTAAAACGCTCTTCAACCTTCAGGCCGGTACGGACATCGGCAAAGCGCATTTTGTACAGCGTTGCTGCGCCACGGGCGCTAGGCGACTGAACATCAATGTCTTTCACAATCAGCAGCTTGCCGTTGTAGTTCAGCACCATACCTTTCTTAATTTCATTCGCTCTTGGCATTGCAGTAATCCTGTTTACTGTGAGGTAAAAAATATCGCGTCAAATTACTCGCGCGCAGCCTTTCAGGCAAGCGGAATTCGTGGCTTTTGCTATCAATACGCAAAAGGTGTTACTGTGCGCGGCATGCCTGACTGCACGGGCCTTAGTGACTTATAGAGAGCGTTTATGGATTGCCGCCCAGATTGTGGCGCGTGTTGCACCGCACCGTCCATTTCAAGTCCTATTCCTGGCATGCCCAATGGCAAGCCTGCCAACACCCGTTGCGTTCAGCTTTCTGACAATAATCTGTGTAAAATCTTCGGCTCATCGTCACGCCCAAAGGTGTGCGCAGGGCTGCAACCCGCGAAAGAGATGTGCGGTAGTACGCGTGCACAAGCGATGACCTGGCTTCTTGAACTGGAAACGCTGACCGCGCCTTAGATATCTTTAATGCGCGTCAGGCAGCCCACTGTGATGATGCACATCACCAGTGCGAACCAAAAGACCGTGTGATAACTCCAGATTTCCGCCACAATCCCTGCCAACGATCCGGCAATTATCCAGCCCACGCGTGTAGTATTGGTATAAAGCGTCGTGGCTGCGCCAGCCTGTCCGGGCATCAAATCCTGAAAATAGAGCATGCCAATACCCGCGAGAATGCCGATATAGATCGCGTTCAGTAATTGTAAAGCCAGCAGCAGGGCCGGTTCTTTTACCGTAAGCATTCCGATATAAAATAGCAGACCTGCCACCACCGCGATTCGCATCAGGAAACGCTTTCCGAAGCGTTTGGCATAATATCCCGCGATCAGCATGGTCGGGATTTCCAGCCCTGCCGCCGTCCCCATCATGATTCCCGCCAGTTTTTCCGGCAGGTGCAGCTCATCAATAATAAACAGCGGCATATTAATGATGTAGAGACTGTTGGTGCCCCACATCAGCGTACAGATGATAAACAGGAGCAAGGCGTCGCGACGGTTACGCCGTGGCGCTTCCAGCGTGCCGGTTGCCAGTTTTGGTTCTTTGCGCATCGACGGCAGGAAAAACCACACCATCGCACCGCACACGATAAAAGCGGCCGCTGCACTGAGATACATCACGGTAAAGCCAAACCCCATCGCCAACGCGTAAGCCAGCGGGGGGCCGATAACCCACGCCAGCGAGACCTGAGCACGTAAAATGGAGCTGAACATCACTGCTTCACGGCCCGTACGATCGGCATGTTCACGTGCGAGGGCAAACATTTGCGGGTTGGCTGTCGATCCAAAGCTACTGAGAAATACGCCGACAAACAGCAAGACAAAATAGTTGCGGTTCCAGGCGAACAGTACGCAAGCGAACACGCCCAGCAGGCAGCAAAAAACGATCAGACTTTTGCGGTCACCTTTTCTGTCCGAGCGGCCTGCCAGGAACTGGCTGACCAGAATGCCAATAATCGCGCTCCCGGTAAAAAAGAAGCCGACCATAGCCGGACGGGCATGGACTTCATTGGTCAGAAATAAGCTCAGCGTTGGCGTTTGCAATGCACCGGCAATACCGGTGAGAAAGGCAACAATCAAAAACGCCGATGACGTCAGATCAAATGGCTTTGGTGAGGCGGCAACGGGGGTGTTGTGCATGTTTCTATATCAGTGATGTGAAGAGGGGCGGAGTTTACGCCGCTTGTCAAAAAATAAACAGGTGATGCGGTCAATTATCCCACAACTAAATCAAAATAGCATTTCAAAAATATATGTTGCTGAACGGTGCTGAAGCGAAGCGGTAGACGTCACCCATCCATCAGCAAATGTAAGTCAATCGTTGAAGAAATGTGCTGCACTTCTAAATTCTGAAACAGAAAAGGTAACTTTCCTTGCAAGCTCTAGCATAAAGCGCAAGACTCCTTGAAACGTTTCAGCGCTATCTTATCTACCTGACAGAACAAGTTAGCGCATTTTTTCTCATTAAGGCTGAAACGATTCAAGTTCAGCGAGAGAGGAGAACCATGTTCCAGTTAACAGTGCAAGACATCCATCCGGGCGAACAGGCCGGTAATAAAGAAGAGGCCATTCGCAAGATTGCGGCGAGCCTTGTGCAGACAGGTAACGTTGCTGAAGGCTACGTTGATGGCATGCTGGCGCGTGAGCAACAGACCTCAACCTTCCTCGGTAATGGTATCGCGATTCCTCACGGCACCACGGATACCCGCGATCAGGTACTGAAAACCGGTGTTCAGGTTTATCAGTTCCCACAGGGCATTTTGTGGGGCGAAGGACAGGTGGCATACGTCGCCATCGGTATCGCCGCAAGTGGTGATGAACACTTGGGCTTACTGCGTCAACTGACGCATGTGCTGAGCGACGACGCTGTGGCTGAACAGCTGCAGTCAGCGACCACGGCTGAAGAGCTGCGTGCGCTGCTGATGGGGGAAAAGCAGAGCGAAGCGCTGAAACTGGATAACGATACGCTGACGCTTGATGTTATCGCCACCGACCTGGTGACGTTACAGGCCTTGAACGCGGGTCGCCTGAAAGAAGCCGGTGTGGTTGAGACCGCCTTTGTAGCTCGCGTGATCAATGACAAGCCGTTGAATCTCGGTCAGGGCGTCTGGCTGAACGACAGCGCAGAAGGCAATGTCCGCAGCGCAATCGCGGTGAGCCGTGCAGCAACCGCTTTCGATGTGGATGGCGAGCAGGCTGCGTTGCTGGTGACGGTCGCGATGGCGGATGAACAGCCGGTTGCGGTGCTTAAGCGCCTCAGCGACTTGCTGCTTAACAGTAAAGCTGACCGCTTGCTGAACGCAGATGCTGCCACCTTGTTGGCCCTGCTGACCAGCGACGACGTATCAACCGATGACGTACTCAGCGCCGAATTTGTGGTGCGTAACGAGCACGGTCTGCATGCCCGTCCGGGCACCATGCTGGTCAACACGATCAAACAGTTCGACAGTGAAATCACCGTGACCAATCTTGATGGTTCCGGCAAACCGGCTAATGGGCGCAGCCTGATGAAAGTGGTCGCGCTGGGTGTCAAAAAAGGGCATCGCCTGCGCTTCACAGCACAAGGGGCTGATGCTGAACAGGCGCTGAAAGCAGTTGGCGACGCCATCGCGGCCGGTCTGGGGGAGGGCGCATAATGAGCAGACGTGTCGCCACCATTACATTGAATCCCGCTTACGATCTGGTTGGTTTTACGCCAGAAGTGGAACGCGGTGAAGTCAACCTCGTGCGAACCACTGGCCTGCACGCCGCGGGTAAAGGCATCAACGTTGCGAAGGTGCTCAAAGATTTAGGCATCGATGTCACCGTGGGCGGTTTCCTGGGAAAAGACAACCAGGATGGTTTTCAGCAGCTGTTCAGCGAGCTGGGCATTGCGAACCGTTTCCAGGTCGTTCAAGGCCGTACCCGTATTAACGTTAAGTTGACAGAGAAAGACGGTGAAGTGACCGACTTCAACTTCTCCGGCTTTGAAGTAACGCCTGCCGACTGGGAGCGCTTTGTTAACGACTCTCTGACCTGGCTTGGTCAGTTTGACATGGTGTGCGTGAGTGGCAGTTTGCCGTCTGGCGTGAGCCCGGAAGCGTTCACCGAATGGATGCTGCGTCTGCGTAGCCAATGTCCATGCATTATCTTCGACAGCAGCCGCGAAGCGCTGGTTGCCGGTCTTAAAGCGTCTCCGTGGTTGGTAAAACCTAACCGTCGCGAGCTTGAGATCTGGGCGGGTCGTAAACTGCCAGAATTAAAAGATGTTATTGAAGCCGCTCATGCGCTGCGTGAACAAGGTATCGCTCACGTCGTGATTTCTCTGGGTGCGGAAGGTGCGTTGTGGGTTAACGCGTCTGGCGAATGGATTGCCAAACCACCGTCGGTGGAAGTTGTGAGTACCGTGGGCGCAGGGGATTCCATGGTTGGCGGCCTGATCTATGGCCTGCTGATGCGTGAATCCAGTGAACATACTTTACGTCTTGCAACCGCTGTTGCTGCTCTGGCCGTAAGCCAGAGCAATGTTGGTATTACCGAACGTACCCAGTTGGCCGCGATGATGGCGCGCGTCGACTTACAACCTTTTAACTAACAGCAGGAGAGGCATAATGAAAACGCTGCTGATCATTGATTCCAGTCTTGGACAGGCTCGCGCCTATATGGCGAAAACGCTGCTGGGCGCGGCGGCACACAAAGCGCATGTTGAAATTGTCGATAACCCAAATGACGCTGAACTGGCGATTGTACTGGGTGACAAAATGCCAGCTGACAGTGCGCTGAACGGCAAAAAAGTGTGGCTGGGCGATATTAATCGCGCCGTGGCACATCCAGAATTATTCCTGAGCGAAGCAAAAGGCCATGCGGCGATTTACAGCGCGCCGGTCGCCGATGCAGTTGTCTCTGCAACGGGTACTAAACGCGTTGTGGCAATCACCGCCTGCCCAACCGGCGTGGCGCATACCTTTATGGCTGCTGAAGCCATCGAAACCGAAGCGAAAAAACGCGGCTGGTGGGTGAAGGTTGAAACCCGTGGTTCTGTGGGCGCTGGCAATGCGATTACAGCTGAAGAAGTGGCTGAAGCGGATCTGGTGATTGTGGCGGCAGATATTGAAGTGGACCTGGCAAAATTTGCCGGTAAGCCGATGTATCGCACCTCAACCGGCCTGGCGCTGAAGAAAACGGCACAGGAGTTTGATAAGGCGCTGGCCGAAGCCAAACCGTATCAGGCTTCTGCAAAATCACAGTCTGCAACTGAAGGTAAGAAAGAGTCAGCGGGCGCCTATCGTCACCTGCTGACGGGGGTTTCTTACATGCTGCCGATGGTGGTGGCGGGTGGTTTGTGTATCGCGCTCTCTTTTGCCTTCGGTATCGAAGCGTTTAAAGAGCCGGGCACGCTGGCTGCAGCACTGATGCAGATTGGTGGCGGTTCAGCGTTTGCGCTAATGGTGCCAGTGCTGGCGGGTTACATTGCATTTTCCATCGCTGACCGTCCAGGTCTGACGCCAGGTCTTATCGGCGGCATGCTGGCAGTGAGCACCGGCTCCGGCTTCATCGGCGGTATTATCGCCGGTTTCCTGGCGGGTTATGTAGCGAAAGCGATCAGCTCTAAGCTGAAGCTGCCGCAAAGTATGGAAGCGCTGAAACCGATTCTGATCATTCCACTGATTTCCAGCCTCGTGGTGGGTCTGGGCATGATCTACCTGATTGGTAAGCCGGTTGCCGGCATCCTTGAGGGTCTGACCCACTGGCTGCAAACCATGGGTACTGCGAACGCGGTACTGCTGGGCGCAATCCTGGGCGGCATGATGTGTACCGACATGGGCGGTCCGGTAAACAAAGCGGCATATGCCTTTGGTGTTGGCCTGCTGAGTACCCAGACCTACGCGCCAATGGCGGCAATCATGGCGGCGGGTATGGTGCCACCACTGGCTTTAGGCCTGGCAACGATTATCGCACGCCGTAAGTTTGATAAAGCGCAGCAGGAAGGGGGCAAAGCGGCTCTGGTTCTCGGTTTGTGCTTCATCACTGAAGGTGCCATTCCGTTTGCCGCACGTGACCCAATGCGCGTCCTGCCTTGCTGTATCGTTGGCGGCGCGGTGACGGGGGCTATCTCCATGGCAATCGGCGCAAAACTGATGGCACCACACGGTGGTCTGTTCGTTCTGCTGATTCCTGGTGCGATTACGCCGGTGCTGGGTTATCTGTTCGCGATTATTGCGGGTACGCTGATTGCTGGTCTGTCTTACGCGGTGCTGAAGCGCCCGGAAGTGGAATCAGCAGCGGTAGCTAAAGCAGCATAAGATCATTGAACCAATAAAAAGCCGGGCGCTAATGCGACCCGGCTTTTTTTATGCCGCTTGTTCAGCGGTCTGCTGTGCTTTCAGCCAGGCGATTTCTTCTGCCCAGATATCCGGATTAACCGTCTCCAGCACCATTGGAATGCCGTCAAAACGCGGGTCCTGCATAATAAAGCGGAACGCATCGTGACCAATATTGCCTTCGCCGAGGCTGTGGTGGCGGTCAACACGGCTGCCAAACGCGCTTTTCGCATCGTTTAGATGCATACCGCGCAGATACTTGAAGCCGACAATACGCTCAAATTCTGCAAAGGTTTTCTCGCACGCTTCCTGACTGCGCAGATCGTATCCTGCTGCAAAGGCATGACAGGTATCGATACACACGCCCACGCGCGTTTTATCTTCCACACCATCGATAATTGCCGCCAGATGTTCAAATTTGAACCCCAGATTACTGCCTTGCCCGGCAGTATTTTCGATAACTGCCGTGACGCCTTCCGTTTGTGCCAGCGCAATGTTGATGGATTCCGCAATGCGTGCCAGACAGGCGTCTTCATCGATTTGCATCAGATGGCTGCCCGGATGGAAATTCAGCAGCGTCAGGTCAAGCTGTTCGCAACGCTGTAATTCATCCAGAAACGCCTCACGTGATTTATCCAGCGCTTCCTGAACCGGATGGCCCAGATTGATGAGATAACTGTCGTGCGGCAGGATCTGCCCCGGCCCGAAGTTGTACTTTTCACAGGCGGCTTTGAAATCATTAATTATTTCAGGGGTGAGCGGCGCAGCGCGCCACTGGCGCTGATTTTTGGTGAACAGGGCGAAAGCGGTCGCCTCGATTTCGGCGGCACGGATGGCGGCATTCGCAAGACCGCCTGCTGCGCTGACGTGCGCTCCAACATATTTCATAAAGGGACTCCTGTTAACCCGAAACGCTTATGATAGCGGGTTAACAGGAGAAGGATGAAGTGCTTTATGCCATCACACTATGCACGGCCAGGTTGATAGCGCCCCCGCCGACAATCAGCCAGACAAAGAGTATTAATGCCATCAGCAGGGGTTTTGCACCTGCTTTTTTCAGTGCGCTGACGTGCGTGGTGACGCCGAGCGCCGCCATCGCCATCGCCAGCAGCACGGTATCCAGCGTGACCAGCATATCAACGAATGTTTTTGGCAGCAGATGGAAGGAGTTAAACACCGCCACGGCGATAAACAGAATCGCAAACCATGGAATGGTGATTTTACTTTTTTCCCCTTTCCCGGCGGGCGTCAGTTGTTTAACGCGCGCGGCCAGAATAATCAGGAACGGTGCCAGCATCATCACGCGCAGCATTTTGGCAATGACCGCTGAATTTTCCGCCTCAGGGCTAATGGCGTGACCTGCAGCGACAACCTGCGCCACTTCGTGCATCGTTGAGCCGATATAAATGCCGTACGTTTCAGGCGTAAACCAGTGCGCAACAAGCGGATACATCGCCGGATAAAGGAAAATCGCCAGTGTACCGAAGATAACCACGGTCGCGACAGCAACCGTCACTTTGCTGGATTCCGCTTTGACCACCGGTTCCGTCGCGAGCACTGCCGCGGCCCCGCAAATACTGCTGCCCGCACCAATCAGCCAGCTGGTTTTTTTATCCAGACCGAAGACTTTTTGGCCGATAAAGCATGCCAGTAAAAAGGTGCTGGTCAGCGTCAGCACATCAATAGTAATCCCGCTGACGCCGACGTCCGCAATCTGCGAAAAGGTGAGGCGGAAACCATAAAGAATAATGCCCAGACGCAGCAGGTGCTGCTTGGCGAAAATCACACCGCCATCGCAAGATTGTGAAATCTGCGGATAAACCGTATTACCGACCACCATGCCGAGCAGAATAGCCAGCGTGAGCGCGCTAAACCCTGCGCCAGCAACGGCGGCAATACTCCCGCCCCATAATGCCGCGCCGGTGATGGCGGCGCTGAGCGCAAGCCCCGGAACGTAATGCCACACTGAACGATGATTGTGTAGGGTGATTGCTGTCATAACCTTCTCCTCTCTCTGGTTAAAAGATTACGGCGCTCTGGCTTAAAAATAAAATTGATTATATATTTATAATTAATCTTTATAAGTGGTAAGTAACCATGCACATTACATTGCGTCAGCTGGAGGTTTTTGCCGAAGTGCTGAAAAGTGGGTCGACGACTCAGGCCTCTGTGCGCCTGGCGTTGTCACAGTCTGCGGTGAGCGCGGCGCTGACCGATCTCGAAGGCCAGCTTCGCGTACAGCTTTTTGACCGGGTAGGCAAACGCCTGGTGGTGAATGAACATGGGCGATTGCTGTACCCGCGCGCGCTGGCGCTACTGGAGCAAGCGGTTGAAATCGAGCAGTTATTCCGCGAGGAAAACGGTGCCATTCGTGTATTCGCCAGTAGCACCATCGGGAACTATATTCTCCCGGAAGTGATTGCCCGCTATCGTCGCGATTTCCCGACGCTGCCGCTGGAGATGAGCGTCGGCAATAGTCAGGACGTGATTAACGCTATTATTGATTTCCGCGTGGATATTGGGCTTATCGAAGGGCCGTGTCATAACGTCGATATTATTGCCGAGCCGTGGCTGGAAGATGAACTGGTGGTCTTTGCTTCTCCGGCTTCTGCGTTGTTGCAGGGGGACGTCACCCTGGAACGCCTCGCACAAGCCCCGTGGATATTACGTGAACACGGTTCCGGCACGCGCGAGATCGTCGATTATCTGCTGCTTTCGCATTTGCCGCAGTTTCATCTGGGGATGGAATTAGGGAACTCCGAAGCCATTAAACACGCCGTGCGACACGGTCTGGGAATCAGCTGTTTGTCGCGCCGGGTGATTGCTGAACAGCTTGAAAGCGGCTCGCTGGTGGAAATCCCTGTCCCGTTACCTAAGCTGGTGCGCACGTTGTGGTGTATTCATCATCGCCAGAAGCATCTCTCCAGCTCTCTTCAGCGTTTTCTGCGTTACTGCAACAATTAGCCATCTCCTTCTCCACTCGGAGGAGGGGAGGCCTCTCAGCGTTACTTATAATCCTGGGCCAGTCATGAAGCTCTCTTATAACTGCGCATTTCTGCCGGAAGGAACGCGGATCGTCTGCTACAATCGCGCCTCATTTTTAAAATGGACAGCATTTTCACATGGTTTCAGAAAATAAAACCACAGAAGCGCCCGCGCTACGTCGCGAACTCAAGGCGCGTCACCTGACAATGATCGCCATTGGCGGATCGATTGGTACAGGTCTTTTTGTTGCATCCGGTGCAACCATTTCAGCGGCAGGTCCTGGCGGCGCGCTGTTTTCGTATATGTTGATTGGCCTGATGGTGTACTTCCTGATGACCAGCCTGGGCGAACTGGCGGCATACATGCCGGTTTCCGGCTCCTTTTCGACTTACGGTCAAAAATATGTAGAAGAAGGCTTCGGCTTCGCGCTGGGCTGGAACTACTGGTACAACTGGGCGGTGACTATCGCTGTTGACCTCGTGGCCGCGCAGCTGGTGATGAACTGGTGGTTCCCGGATACGCCGGGCTGGATCTGGAGCGCTATCTTCCTGGCGGTGATTTTCCTGCTGAACTACATCTCCGTACGTGGTTTTGGTGAGGCAGAATACTGGTTCTCCCTGATCAAAGTGACGACCGTGATTATCTTCATCATCGTCGGCGTGGCGATGATTGTGGGCATCTTTAAAGGCGCGGAACCTGCGGGCTGGAGCAACTGGGAAATTGGCGATGCGCCGTTTGCCGGGGGTTTTGCGGCCATGATTGGCGTGGCCATGATTGTTGGTTTCTCTTTCCAGGGAACAGAACTGATTGGTATTGCTGCCGGTGAATCCGAAGATCCGGAGAAGAACATTCCGCGCGCAGTGCGTCAGGTGTTCTGGCGTATTCTGCTGTTTTACGTGTTCGCGATCCTGATTATCAGCCTGATCATTCCTTACACCGACCCGAGTCTGCTGCGTAACGATGTGAAAGACATCAGCGTTAGTCCGTTCACGCTGGTCTTCCAGCATGCTGGTCTGCTCTCAGCGGCGGCGGTGATGAACGCGGTTATCCTGACGGCGGTGCTTTCTGCGGGTAACTCCGGCATGTACGCCTCAACGCGTATGCTGTACACCCTGGCGTGCGACGGTAAAGCGCCACGCATTTTCGCCAAACTGTCACGCGGCGGTGTGCCGCGCAATGCGCTGTACGCCACAACGGTGGTCGCGGGTCTGTGCTTCCTGACCTCCATGTTTGGTAATAAGACAGTCTATCTTTGGTTACTGAATACATCCGGGATGACGGGCTTCATCGCCTGGCTGGGGATTGCCATCAGTCACTATCGTTTCCGTCGCGGTTACGTTATGCAAGGGCACGATATTAACGACCTGCCGTACCGCTCAGGATTCTTCCCGATTGGGCCGATCTTCGCGTTCATTCTGTGTCTGATCATCACGCTCGGCCAGAACTACGAAGCCTTCCTGTCAGACACCATTGACTGGGGCGGCGTGATGGCGACGTATATCGGAATTCCGCTGTTCCTGATTATCTGGTTTGGTTACAAACTGACAAAAGGCACGCGGTTCGTCAGCTACAGTGAAATGGACTTCCCAGGACGATTCAAAAAATAATCGCATTGCCTCTCTTTCGAACCCGCTCAACTGAGCGGGTTTTTTTATGTCCATAGTATGGAGAAAAGACATAATTGTTAACAATTTAATTGATAATGGTTATCGTTTGCTTTATCGTTACGGCGATTTTGAAAAGGATGAAGCGTCAACGTCGCGGGCTGTTTAGACGAGGACGTGACTGCCGCACCTGCACAGAAACACACTTCCGACCGGCCAAAGAAGCAGGCGGAGCGCAATGCATTGTGAGCAATAACGATTTGATATTGTTGTTTTTACCTCATGGAGAAATGGAATGTTTAGGTTGAATCCCTTCGTAAGGGGAGGACTTTGTGCGTCCGCACTGTCCCTTGCCCTGCCTGTTATTGCTGCGGAATCTGGCGACACGATGGTTGTTACTGCGTCGGCCACCGAACAGAATCTCAAAGATGCACCCGCCAGTATCAGCGTCATTACTCAGCAGGATCTGCAACGTAAGCCGGTCAATAATCTGAAAGATGTCCTGCGAGAAGTGCCTGGCGTGCAATTAACCAGCGAAGGGGATAACCGTAAAGGCGTGAGTATCCGTGGACTGGACAGCAGCTATACGTTGATTCTGGTTGACGGCAAACGTGTAAGCTCGCGCAATGCCGTATTCCGCCACAACGATTTCGATCTCAACTGGATCCCGGTTGACGCCATTGAGCGTATCGAAGTGGTGCGCGGGCCAATGTCATCGCTGTATGGTTCCGATGCGCTGGGCGGCGTGGTGAATATCATCACCAAAAAAATTGGTCAAAAATGGACGGGTACGCTGACGGCGGACACCACTATCCAGCATCACCGCGACCGTGGTGATACCTACAACGGCCAGTTCTTTACCAGCGGTCCGCTGGTGGACGGCGTGCTGGGCCTAAAGGCCTACGGAAGCCTGTCTAAGCGTGAAAAAGACGATCAGCAAAAATCGTCCACTACCGCGACCGGCGAAACGCCGCGCATCGAAGGCTTTACCAGCCGCAACGGGAATGTGGAATTCGCCTGGACGCCAGACGAAAATCATGATTTTACCGCAGGCTACGGCTACGACCGTCAGGATCGCGACTCCGACTCGCTTAACAAGAACCGTCTGGATCGCCAGAACTATTCTCTGAGCCACAATGGCCGCTGGGATGTGGGTAACAGTGAGCTGAAAGTTTACGGCGAAAAAGTCGATAATAAAAACCCGGGAAATAGCAGCCCGATTACCTCAGAAAGCAATGCCGTAGACGGCAAGTACGTGTTGCCGCTGGGTGAAATCAACCAGTTGCTGACTCTGGGCGGCGAGTGGCGTCACGATAAGCTCGAGGATCCGGTCAACCTGACGGGCGGCAACAGCAGTAACACCTCGGCCAGCCAGTATGCGCTCTTTATCGAAGACGAATGGCGTATTTTCGAGCCGCTGGCGCTGACCACCGGCGTGCGTATGGACGACCACGAAACTTACGGCGATCACTGGAGCCCGCGTGCCTATCTGGTCTATAACGCGACCGATACGATGACGGTGAAAGGGGGCTGGGCGACGGCCTTTAAAGCGCCGTCATTACTGCAGCTTAGCCCTGACTGGACCACCGGGTCATGCCGCGGCGCATGCGAAATTGTGGGTAGCCCGGATCTGAAACCGGAAACCAGCGAAAGCTTTGAACTCGGCCTTTATTACGCCGGAGAAGAGGGCTGGTTAGAAGGCGTTCAGGCCAGCATCACCACCTTCCAGAACAACGTGGATGACCGTATCAGCATTACCCGTACCGCCAACGTTAATGATGCGCAAAGTTATCCGAACTATGTTGGGCTGAACGGCGACGGCGAACCGATTTTCCGCTATTACAACGTCAATAAAGCGCGTATTCGTGGGGTAGAAACTGAGCTGAAATTCCCGCTGGCAGAAGACTGGAAAATGACGCTGAATTACACCTATAACGATGGGCGTGATATCAGCAACGGCGGTAATAAGCCACTGTCCGAACTGCCGTTCCATACGGCTAACGGTACGGTTGACTGGCAGGCGACCCAGGCATGGTCATTCTACGTGCAGGGTAACTACACGGGTGAGAAGCGTGCTGTTACCGACGGTGGAACCACGCCTGGTGGTTACGTGGTCTGGAATACGGGCGGAGCGTGGCAGGCAACGAAAAGCGTTAAGCTGCGTGCCGGAGTGCAAAACCTGCTGGATAAAGACCTCAGCCGCGACGATTACAGCTATACGGAAGATGGCCGTCGTTACTTTATGGCCGTCGATTATCAGTTCTGATGGGGGAATTGCCCGGCGAGCGAAAGGCTACCGGGCATAATGCTAGCGCTTACTTGAACAAATGCTCCGCATGGAAGCGGAGATGATCTTCAATATACGATGCGATGAAATAGTAACTGTGATCGTGACCCGGCTGAATGCGTAACGTCAGCGGCCAGGCTTTCTGGCGTGCCACTTCTGCCAGTACGGCTGGCTGGAGCTGGTTAGCGAGGAACTGATCCGCATCGCCCTGATCGATAAGCGTTGGGATGGCGTCTCCCGGCTGGCTCGCCTGCATCAGTGCGCAACTGTCCCACGCCTGCCATGTATCCGCATCATCACCCAGATAGTGTGAAAACGCTTTTTGTCCCCACGGCACCTGAGTCGGGTTCACTATTGGGGCAAACGCCGAGACGCTGGTGAACGTGCCAGGATTTTTGAGCGCCATAATGAGCGCACCGTGCCCGCCCATCGAATGCCCGCTGATCGCACTCCGGTCACCGACATCAAATTCAGCAGTAATCAGCGCAGGCAGCTCATCACGAAGGTAATCATACATCCGGTAATGGCTTGCCCACGGCTGCTGCGTGGCATTCAGATAAAACCCTGCGCCTTTACCTAAGTCGTAGCCTGCGTCATCGGCGACATCATCGCCACGGGGACTGGTGTCCGGCATAACAAGAGCAATGCCCAGCTCGGCTGCAACACGCTGCGCACCTGCTTTGGTGGTGAAGTTTTCATCGTTGCAGGTCAGGCCAGAAAGCCAGTACAGCACCGGCGGTTTTGCCTTCCCGTTGGTCGGCGGCAGAAAAATACTGAACGTCATCGCGCAATTCAGTGCTGTGGAGTCGTGCCGCCAGCGCTGCTGCCGACCTTCAAAACAACGGTGCTCTTCGAGCAGTTCCATGCAAGGCTCCTTAATGCATACAGGTATTCATTAAACCCATAATACATATTATTCATTCACCTGTGAGTAACTTTCACTTCCGCTGTTGCCCGATATACTGCATCATAAATTTACTTAAATTTAACATTTGGAGCGATCATGGCGCTGCGTATTGCGCTCAGTGGATTTGTGGTGCTTGTCGTCGCGATGGGAATAGGGCGTTTTGCCTTTACGCCCCAGGTTCCGCTGATGATCGCGGCTGGACAACTTACGCTGACCAGCGCCGGATTAGTCGCAGCCATGAATTATCTTGGCTACCTGGTCGGTGCATGGGATGCCATGCGTGCGCATCGTTTTGTCGAAGGGCGCTTGTATCTGGGGATCGTGGGGGCCGTGGCGCTGACGCTGCTCTCCGCCGTGGCGGATAACGCCATTGTTCATGGAATAATACGCTTTGTTATCGGCTGCATGAGTGGCTGGTCCATGGTGTTGATCGCCGCCTGGACCAACGAACGGCTGGCGCATTACGGTAAGCCCGGTCTGAGCGCGGCGGTGTTTGCGGGTCCAGGTGCGGGCATTGCGCTCAGCGGCTTACTGGCCGTTTATATTCAGGCGCGATCGCTTTCAGCGGGTGCCGCGTGGCAAATTTATGGCGTACTGGCGCTGATTTTAATTGTGCTGGTGGCGCGCTATTTACCGCGCGGCGGTCAGCTGCATCGGCCCGGTACCGCCCCCGAACCGCTGTTATTGACAGCGGATTTGCGCCGTCTGGTCTGGAGCTACAGCCTGGCCGGATTCGGGTATATTCTGCCAGCGACCTTTTTGTCGCAGATGGCGGCGCTGCGTTTTCCGGGTAGCCTGTTTGCCCAGTTTGTCTGGCCGATTTTTGGTGTAGCGGCAGTTGTGGGGATCGCGTTGAGTATCGCGCTGCGCCATGTCTCGACTTCAAATCGGCGTTTGTCCATCGTGCTTTGGTTACAGGGGTTAGGCGTTTTTGCCGCCTGGCTAATGCCGGGGATTGCCGGTCTGGTGACAGGCGCGTTGCTGGTCGGTGGCGGGTTTCTCTGCGCCGTTCAACTCTCGCTGCTGTGTGGCCGCGAGCTGGCCCCCACACATACTCGTTACATGGCGGGACTCTTGACCACGGGTTACGCAATAGGCCAACTGGTAGGCCCTGTGACTTCCGCGATTTCCACCTGGCTGACTCACCAACTGGAGCCTGCGCTGGGGCTAGCGGGTGTCGCCCTTTTTGTTGGCGGGGCACTGGTCTGGAACCGTCAGGCTGAAAGGCAACGACAATCGCAATAATTATCGCCGTGAATACTGGATTATGTGCGCCACCTCACGCACAATGAGCGCACACTTTTGCCTCAATGAGGGTAAAAGGCAGCCACACCTGCAGGAGTAAAATAATGCCATCACTCAGTAAAGAAGCCGCTCTGGTCCACGAAGCGCTGGTAGCGCGTGGTCTTGAAACCCCGCTGCGTCCACCGGTCAACGAGCTGGACAATGAAACACGTAAACGTCTTATTGCCGGGCACATGACCGAGATTATGCAGTTGCTGAATCTCGACCTGAGCGACGACAGCCTGATGGAGACGCCGCAACGCATCGCCAAAATGTATGTCGATGAGATTTTCTCCGGCCTGGATTACGCAAATTTCCCAAAAATCACCGTCATCGAAAATAAAATGAACGTCGATGAAATGGTGACCGTGCGCGATATTACGTTGACCAGCACCTGCGAACACCACTTTGTTACCATCGATGGTAAAGCGACGGTGGCGTATATCCCTAAAGATACGGTGATTGGGCTGTCTAAAATTAACCGCATTGTGCAGTTCTTTGCCCAGCGTCCGCAGGTTCAGGAACGTTTGACGCAGCAAATTCTGACGGCGCTGCAAACGCTGTTGGGGACCAACAATGTGGCTGTATCCATTGATGCCGTGCATTATTGCGTGAAAGCGCGCGGCGTTCGTGACGCTACCAGCGCGACGACCACGACCTCTCTTGGCGGCCTGTTTAAGTCGAGCCAGAATACCCGTCAGGAATTTCTGCGCGCAGTGCGTCACCACAACTGATCGGAAGGCAGGATAAATGGAGCGTAATGTCACGCTGGATTTTGTACGTGGCGTTGCCATTCTCGGTATCCTGCTGCTCAACATTAGCGCCTTTGGCCTGCCAAAGGCGGCGTATCTCAACCCGGCCTGGTATGGCGAGATCACCCGCAGCGACGCCTGGATCTGGGCGATTTTAGACCTGTTTGCGCAGGTCAAATTCCTCACGCTTTTTGCGTTACTTTTTGGTGCGGGTCTACAGATTTTGCTCAAGCGTGGCAAACGCTGGATTCAGTCTCGCCTCACGCTGCTGGTCCTCCTCGGGTTTATCCACGGTCTGTTTTTGTGGGATGGTGACATTCTGCTCGCCTATGGTTTAGTCGGGCTGATTTGCTGGCGCATGATCCGCGACGCGCAGGATGTTAAAAGCCTGTTTAACACCGGCGTGATGCTGTATGTCATTGGCATTGGCGTCCTGCTGCTGCTGGGGATGATTTCAGGCGGCACCACTAATCGTTCGTGGATCCCTGGCGTGGCATCGCTCCAGTATGAGCAATACTGGAAGCTGAAAGGCGGCGTCGAAGCTATCAGCAACCGGGCGGATATGCTCGGAGACAATCTGCTCGCATTAGGGGCGCAATACGGCTGGCAGCTGGCAGGCATGATGCTGATTGGTGCCGCGCTGATGCGCAGCGGTTGGCTGAAAGGGGAGTTTAGCCTCAGGCATTATCGCCTCACGGGAGCTGGACTGGTTCTGCTGGGCGTGGCGATTAATTTGCCTGCCGTGATTGCGCAATGGCTGTTGGGCTGGGATTATCGCTGGTGTGCCTTTCTGTTACAGGCCCCGCGAGAGCTGAGTGCGCCGTTCCAGACCATCGGCTATGCATCGCTTATTTTCGGGTTCTGGCCGCAGATAGCGCGCTTCAAATTAGCCGCTGCCGTCGCATGCGTTGGACGCATGGCCCTCAGTAACTACCTGCTGCAAACCTTAATTTGCACGACGCTTTTCTATCGATTAGGCCTGTTTATGAAATTCGACAGGTTCCAGCTCATGGCGTTTGTGATCCCCGTGTGGATGGTCAACATGCTATTTTCCGTTATCTGGCTGCGCTATTTCCGTCAGGGCCCGGTGGAATGGGTATGGCGTCATTTAACCGCACTTGCTTCGGGTGTCGCATTGACTAATACATCCAGATAACGATCTGGATCACAATCATTAACAAAACGGATGTAACCGTTTTCATCTGTGTGAGCTTCTTCACGTAGTCCCCTCTCCGTCGCTGCCAAAATAGCCTCCTTGCTAAACACAGGGGGTGTCTGTGAGTTGCTGCAATCCTACAAAGTGTGGTGAATATGATCACCATTCGTGACGTGGCCCGCATCGCGGGTGTTTCTGTTGCTACCGTTTCTCGCGTCCTGAACAACAGCGCGCTGGTGAGTCCTGAAACGCGTGAAAACGTGATGAAAGCGGTCACGCAGCTGGGCTATCGCCCTAACGCTAACGCGCAGGCGCTCGCGACTCAGGTGAGTGACACCATCGGCGTCGTGGTGATGGATGTTTCCGATGCGTTTTTTGGCGCATTGGTCAAAGCCGTGGACGTTGTCGCCCAGCAGCACAATAAATATGTGCTGATCGGCAACAGCTATCATGAAGCTGAAAAAGAGCGTCATGCCATTGAGGTGCTGATACGTCAGAGATGTAACGCCCTGATTGTTCACTCAAAAGCATTGAGCGATGAAGAGCTTGCTGGGTTCATGGATCAAATCGACGGGATGGTGTTGATTAACCGCGTTGTGCCGGGCTACGCCCATCGCTGCGTGGCGCTGGATAACGTCAGCGGTGCCATGATGGCCACGCGAATGCTGTTAAGTAACGGCCACCAGCGCATCGGTTATCTGGCCTCAAGCCATCACATTGAAGATGACGACATGCGGCGCGAGGGCTGGCAGAACGCGCTGAAAGAAGCGGGGATTATGCCTCTCGATAGCTGGATAGGCACCGGATCACCGGATATGCAGGGTGGGGAGGCCGCTATGGTCGAACTGCTCGGACGCAATTTGCAGCTCACGGCGGTATTTGCCTACAACGACAGCATGGCCGCAGGGGCGCTTACCGCGCTAAAAGACAATGGAATTGCGGTGCCACAGCATTTGTCATTGATTGGTTTCGATGATATCCCGATTGCACGCTACACAGATCCTCAGTTGACCACGGTGCGATACCCCATTGCATCGATGGCGCGCCTTGCCACTGAGTTAGCGTTACAGGGCGCCGCAGGGCAGCTCGATCCGAGCGCAACACACTGTTTCATGCCAACTTTAGTGCGTCGTCATTCAGTTGCTATTCGGCAAATTGTGGCTCCGATCACTAACTGATAACGATGAGTGATGTAACCGTTTTCAATCTGTGAGTAAATTCACAGTATCTTAACAAGGCGCTGACTATGATGTCAGCGTTTTAGGAACTGAAACGCTATGTAACGGTGATTAATCACTTTCACCATAGTCAAAGTGCCGCAAACAACCATAAAGCGCATTTCTGGAGCGTTACCGAACACGGAAGAGAGAAATTTTATAAGTGAACTTCGGCGGCCAGTAACGTTTATTTAACACCTGCCTGCCGATTGTTATTCACAAGAAGAACTACCCTGCATAAAAAAAACCGGAGATACCATGAATAAGAAGGTGTTGACTCTGTCTGCTGTGATGGCAAGCATGCTTTTTGGCGCAGCAGCGCACGCTGCGGATACCCGTATTGGCGTGACTATCTATAAATACGACGACAACTTTATGTCAGTTGTGCGTAAAGCAATCGAAAAAGATGCTAAAGCAGCGCCAGACGTCCAGCTGCTGATGAACGACTCCCAGAACGACCAGTCCAAACAGAACGACCAGATCGACGTTCTGCTGGCGAAAGGCGTTAAAGCCCTGGCAATCAACCTGGTTGACCCGGCTGCGGCAGGTACGGTTATCGAGAAAGCGCGTGGCCAGAATGTGCCAATCGTCTTCTTCAACAAAGAACCTTCTCGCAAAGCGCTGGACAGCTACGACAAAGCCTTCTATGTGGGTACTGACTCTAAAGAGTCCGGTATTATTCAGGGCGATCTGATCGCTAAACATTGGGCAGCAAACCCGAACTGGGATCTGAACAAAGATGGTCAGGTTCAGTTTGTTCTGCTGAAAGGCGAGCCGGGTCACCCGGATGCTGAAGCGCGTACCACTTACGTTATCAAAGAGCTGAACGACAAAGGGCTGAAAACTCAGCAACTGGCGCTTGATACCGCGATGTGGGATACCGCAATGGCGAAAGACAAGATGGACGCATGGCTGTCTGGTCCAAACGCTAACAAAATCGAAGTGGTTATCGCGAACAACGATGCGATGGCAATGGGTGCAGTTGAAGCGCTGAAAGCGCACAACAAATCCTCTATTCCGGTCTTCGGTGTGGATGCATTGCCAGAAGCGCTGGCGCTGGTGAAATCTGGCGCAATGGCCGGTACGGTTCTGAACGATGCTAACAACCAGGCGAAAGCCACCTTCGACCTGGCTAAAAACCTGGCCGCTGGCAAAGGTGCTGCAGATGGCACTACCTGGAAAATTGAGAACAAAATTGTACGTATCCCTTACGTGGGCGTAGATCAGTCGAACCTGGCTGAGTTTATCGGTAAATAAGTTATTGATTGCATGTTCTCACAGGGCGCAATTCGTTGCGCCCTTTTATAACGCGATATGCGAGGCCGTCAAGGTATAATTATGGTCAGCACAACTACTCAGTCGTCACGCGAATTCTTGTTAGAAATGAGCGGTATTAACAAGTCGTTTCCGGGCGTTAAGGCTCTCGATAATGTTAATTTAAAAGTGCGTCCTCACTCTATTCATGCGTTGATGGGAGAGAACGGTGCAGGTAAATCGACATTATTAAAATGCCTTTTTGGAATCTATCAAAAAGATTCTGGTAGCATCCTTTTTCAGGGGAAAGAGATCGACTTCCATTCAGCCAAAGAAGCGCTGGAAAATGGTATTTCGATGGTTCACCAGGAACTGAACCTGGTACTTCAGCGTTCTGTTATGGACAATATGTGGTTGGGGCGTTATCCAACCAAAGGCGTATTTGTCGATCAGGACAAAATGTACCGTGATACAAAAGCAATTTTCGATGAGCTGGATATTGAAATTGACCCACGCGCACGCGTAGGGACATTATCTGTTTCACAGATGCAGATGATCGAAATTGCAAAAGCGTTCTCCTATGATGCGAAAATAGTCATCATGGATGAGCCAACATCTTCATTAACGGAAAAAGAGGTCAATCACCTTTTCACTATTATCCGTAAACTGAAAGATCGTGGCTGCGGCATTGTTTATATCTCGCACAAAATGGAAGAAATTTTCCAGCTGTGCGATGAAATCACTATCCTGCGTGACGGTCAGTGGATCACCACCCAGCCTCTTGAAGGGCTGGACATGGATAAAATCATTGCCATGATGGTGGGGCGTTCTTTGAACCAGCGCTTCCCGGACAAAGAGAACACGCCAGGCGAAGTGATTCTTGAGGTGCGTAACCTCACGTCGCTGCGTCAACCGTCTATTCGTGATGTCTCTTTCGATCTGCACAAAGGCGAAATTCTGGGTATTGCCGGTCTGGTCGGTGCAAAGCGTACTGACATTGTGGAAACCCTGTTTGGTATCCGTGAGAAAGCCGATGGCACCATCACGCTGCACGGTAAAAAAATTAATAACCATAATGCCAACGAAGCCATTAACCATGGTTTTGCACTGGTGACTGAAGAGCGTCGTTCGACGGGTATTTACGCGTATCTCGATATTAACTTTAACTCGTTAATTTCTAATATTCGTAACTATAAGAACAAAGTCGGTCTGCTGGATACGTCCCGAATGAAAAGCGATACCCAATGGGTTATCGATTCAATGCGCGTGAAGACCCCAGGACATCAGACGCAAATTGGTTCGCTGTCCGGCGGTAACCAACAGAAAGTCATTATCGGTCGCTGGTTATTAACCCAACCAGAAATTTTAATGCTGGATGAACCCACGCGCGGTATTGACGTGGGCGCCAAATTTGAAATTTATCAGCTGATTGCTGAGCTGGCCAAAAAGAATAAAGGGATCATTATTATATCTTCCGAAATGCCGGAATTGTTAGGGATCACAGATCGTATTCTGGTTATGAGCAATGGTCTCGTCGCCGGAATTGTTGACACCAAAACGACAACGCAAAACGAAATTCTCCGTCTTGCGTCTTTGCACCTTTAAGATCAGGGGCTCCTCATGAGTGCGTTAAATAAAAAAAGTTTTCTCACTTATCTGAAAGAAGGCGGAATTTACGTCGTACTTTTAGTATTACTGGCCATTATTATTTTCCAGGACCCTACGTTCTTAAGTTTATTAAACTTGAGTAACATTCTGACCCAGTCCTCAGTGCGTATTATTATCGCATTGGGTGTGGCGGGTCTGATTGTGACTCAGGGTACTGACCTGTCAGCGGGACGTCAGGTGGGCTTAGCGGCTGTTATCGCGGCGACTTTATTACAGTCCATTGATAATGCGAACAAAGTATTCCCGGAAATGGCCACCATGCCTATCATTCTGGTGGTGCTGATTGTGTGCGTTATCGGTGCCATTATCGGTCTGATTAACGGCATCATCATCGCGTATCTGAACGTCACCCCGTTCATTACGACGCTGGGTACGATGATTATCGTTTACGGTATCAACTCCCTGTATTACGACTTCGTGGGCGCATCACCGATTTCTGGTTTCGACAGCGGCTTCTCTACCTTCGCGCAAGGCTTTGTCGCGCTGGGCAGCTTCCGCCTGTCATACATCACCTTCTATGCGCTGATTGCGGTCGCGTTCGTCTGGGTGCTGTGGAACAAAACGCGCTTCGGTAAAAACATCTTCGCTATCGGCGGTAACCCTGAAGCCGCGAAAGTGTCTGGCGTTAACGTTGCGCTGAACCTGCTGATGATTTACGCATTGTCCGGTGTGTTCTACGCATTCGGTGGTTTGCTTGAAGCGGGTCGTATCGGCTCTGCAACGAATAACCTCGGCTTCATGTACGAGCTGGATGCAATCGCAGCCTGCGTCGTGGGTGGCGTTTCCTTCAGCGGTGGTGTGGGTACGGTAGTGGGCGTGGTCACCGGTGTTATCATCTTTACCGTTATCAACTACGGCCTGACGTATATCGGCGTAAACCCTTACTGGCAGTACATCATCAAAGGCGCGATCATCATCTTCGCCGTCGCCCTGGATTCACTGAAATACGCTCGTAAAAAGTAATCGCAGAAGTCCAAAAAAAAGCCCGCTGAGATAGCGGGCTTTTTTGTTTTCTTATTTCTTGTCTTTTATCTGTAGATCCAGAAGTTGCTCGGGTGCCACTGCCGGATAATCCTGCGCGCCTTCGGGCACTTCGTGCAACTCCGGAATGGGCACCAGCGGACCTAAGAAGCGTGGTTCACGCTTGAAGAGATACAGGTCGGCGAGCGCACCAAAGCGAGCGCCAAACTCACGTACGCGGACGCTGAGCATATCTTTTGGAGACGGTACGGCGTAGCACTGGGCCTGAATGCCCATATGTAGCGCAATAAAGAGCGCGCGCTCGCAGTGGAAACGCTGAGTGATGATAATGAAATCGTTGGTATCAAATACTTTGCGGGTACGCACGATAGAATCCAGCGTACGGAAACCGGCATAATCCAGAACGATATCAGCGGGGTCGACACCTGCGGCAATCAAATCTTTGCGCATGGTCATGGGTTCGTTATAGCTCTGCTGGGCATTGTCGCCGCTTAACAGCAGGTAATTCACTTTGCCGCTGTTGTAGGCATTTAGCGCGCCCTGAATACGGTAGCGGTAATACTGATTGATCACGCCGGTACGATAATATTTTGCCGTCCCCAGCACCACGCCAACCTGTCGATAAGGCAGGTCCTGCAAATCGTCAAAAATATAAGGGGCGGTTTTCCAGCTCATCCAGCGGTCGAGGCCGAGCGCAGCCAACAGCAGTATGCCGACCAGGACAGACAGGCTGTAAAACACACGCTTTAACATGAAGATGACTCGTCCGTGGGTGAAATTTCACTCAGGCTACTTTACCCGCCTGGGAAGCGCAAGAAACTGCGATTTGATTGAGGGGATTTTCATCAGTTTCGCGGGCATTTCTGCCCGCAAAGAAGGATTACGCCAACAAGGTGCGATCAATGTTAGAACAGCCCAGCGCTTTCAGGGTTGCCGCGGTGGCATCCCACTGAATCAGAGGCGCATCAGCTTTTTCAGCGAGGATCGCGCGCTGAATATCTGGATAATCGTAGCCGTTCAGGCTCAGTAAATTCAGGGCGCCTTGCAGCGGTGGCAGGGTTGGGTTAAATGCGGCGTTCTCGGCATAACTGCCAGAGAAAATACGGCCATCACGGCACTCCAGCGCAACGCCACTCGGTGACTGGCTGTACGGCGCGTGACTTTTATTGGCGGCGGCAATGGCAGACTGCGTCAGTTCATCGCCCGTTAACGCATAACCGTGGTTCTGCTCATCCATCAGCAGCGTTTTGATGTCGAGGTCTTTCGGACCAAAGGCATCCGGCAGGTAATCACTCAGGGTATGCGGCTCACGACCCGGCAGGTTAATGCGCAGTTCCAGACCACTGTTCAGCTCATTCATAAACTGGCGACAGTGACCGCAAGGGGTGTAGTTAACGGTGATGGCTTTCAGAGCGAGCTCACCGCGAAGCCAGGCGTGACTGATCGCGCTCTGCTCGGCGTGGACTGTTTGCTGCATCGTCGCACCCAGGAACTCCATGTTCCCGCCGAAATACCAGGCGCCACTTACGCCGCGCGCGATGGCGCCAACGTTGAAGTGGGAAAGGTCGGCTCTTGCGCAGGCGGCAGCCAGCGGGAGCAGTGCGAAAGCCAGCGCGTCTTCGTCCAGTCCCGTAGCCTGTTTAAGCATCGTGACCTGCTCAGCCGTCAGCAGGGCGGGGAAGTGCTCATCCGCTAGAACCGGAGCCAGGGCTGATTGCAAATTCTCGGCGAGCTGGGCGAAAGCAGATTGAAAACGTGGGTGCATGGCAATGCCTCATAAAGGTTAATGGATCGGTAGTTTACGGAGCCACTACCGCTTTATATGTGATCCAGTTCTCATTATGTATGCAACTTATGAAATCAAAATGAAAATTGCGCGACGCATCGCAAATTTTAACCCATCACGGCCAGAATGATCGGGAATAAGAACGGCGCAATGAGCGATGTCATGATCCCACATATCACCAGGGCTAAAGAGCTAAACGCGCCTTCCTGATAATCCAGTTCCGCGCAACGCGCTGTGCCGAGCGCATGCGATGCGGTTCCCATTGCCAGCCCACGCGCCGCTTTGGTTCGAATGCGCATCAAATTCAGCAGCGTGTGTCCAAATACGGCGCCCAAAATACCGACAAAAATGACGCACATCGCGCTAATAGCGGGAATGCCACCAATGCTGCCACCCACGGCCATCGCAATTGGCGTGGTCACGGATTTCGGTAATATTGAGGCGGCGATCTGCGGCGAAGCGCCCATCAGCAGGGCAACAGATGTCCCTGTCACCATCGCGACTACGCTGCCAATCAGGCAGATCGTGATGATGGATTTCCAGCGTGCGCGGATCTGGTGGAGTTGTTCGTAGAGCGGTAACGCCAGAGCAACGACCGCAGGCTGCAACAGATCGTTCAAAATTTTGCTGCCCGCAAAGTAGCGCTCGTAAGGAATATGGGTGATCAGCAGGAAGGGAATAATCACCACCATGGCGACCAGCAGCGGGTTGAGTAGCGGCATTTTAAAACGGGCGGCAAGTTTCCGGGCGGCGAAGAAAACCACCAGCGTCAACGGCAGTGACCACCAGATATTGGCCATCATTTTTGGTTTCCTTTTTGCCCTACCACTTTACGTTCACCATGCACCAGATGTGAACTCCAACTCACCACCAGGAACACCACCAGCGTGCTGATGGCGCATGAGACCACAATCGGACCAAACTGGGCCTTTAGCACATCGTAATACTGCATCACCCCCACGCCGATCGGCACGAACAGCAGCGCCATATAGCGAATCAGCACAAAGCATCCCGGGTTGACCCACTTTGCGGGCAGAATTTGCAGTGCCAGCAGCAAAAACATAATCAGCATGCCGATTATGCTGCCCGGAATGGTGATAGGCAGCAGGGATGCGACGAAAATTCCTGCATAGAGGCAAGCGTAAATAAGGATAAACGCGCGCAGATATTGCCAGACAGTATTGAGTGCTTTGATCATGGTGAAAGTCCTTGATGAAACGCATTCATCATACAATTAAACCTGGAAACGTGCTACGGATCACATCATGAAATTTGAGCATACCAGACATTCCAATTTGGAACGTCGGGCATTTCCCCAGAATTAAGGGTAAAGGCGATAGAAAACAGTGTAGTACCGGGTGGTTTTTCGGCGGTAATGATATGATAAATCTCCCCCTCAGGCAGGAGATCACCATGCCAGAATATTTCATTTTCAAAAAGGGCAGCACGGTTCACGCACGACCAGCAGCAGATATTGACGCCGCGTCTACATTGAAAGAGCAGGGCTACGAAAAGCAGTTCGAAGAAATTATTGCTTCTGATGAGAAAAGCGCCCTTGCGCGATTTGCTTCCATTAAGAAAGAAGAAAAACTGACAGTGCACGCATTTATGACGGGGCCCGCCATCATTTCGCTGGTGCTTGCCATCGTGGTGATTATTGGTTTTGTATTTACGTGATATAGCCTCGGGACGCGCATTAATCAACCCTTTCCACGCGCCAGGAGAGCGGCTACCATAGCGCGTCTTTTTTCACAGGTATTGAGAATGCGTGTATTACTGGCGCCGATGGAAGGTGTGCTCGACTCACTGGTGCGCGAGCTGCTGACCGAGGTTAATGATTACGATCTCTGCGTCACCGAATTTTTGCGTGTGGTCGATATGCTGTTGCCCGCAAAGTCGTTTTATCGACTCTGCCCGGAATTGCATCGTCAGAGTCGGACGACGTCAGGCACGCTGGTTCGCATTCAGCTTTTAGGCCAATACCCCGAGTGGCTGGCGGAAAACGCTGCGCGCGCCGTGGAGCTGGGCTCTTATGGCGTGGATCTCAACTGCGGCTGCCCGTCAAAAATGGTTAACGGTAGCGGGGGCGGCGCAACGCTGCTTAAAGATCCTGAGCTGATTTATCGCGGCGCGAAAGCGATGCGTGAAGCCGTACCTTCTCATCTGCCCGTAACGGTAAAAGTGCGTTTGGGCTGGGACAGTGGCGATCGCCAGTTTGAGATTGCGGATGCTGTTCAGCAGGCTGGTGCGACCGAACTGGTCGTTCACGGGCGTACCAAAGAAGACGGCTACAAAGCGGAGCGCATTAACTGGCAGGCGATCCGCGACATTCGTCAACGGCTGGATATTCCTGTTATCGCCAACGGTGAAATTTGGGATTACGAAAGTGCGCAAGCCTGTCTAAAAGAAACCGGCTGTGACTCGGTGATGATCGGGCGCGGTGCCCTCAACATTCCAAATCTGAGCCGGGTGATAAAATATAACGAACCGCGTATGGCATGGCCTGACGTGGTGACACTGCTGCAAAAATATACCCGCCTCGAAAAACAGGGTGATACCGGGCTATATCACGTTGCGCGTATCAAACAGTGGCTGAGTTATTTACGCAAAGAATACGATGAGGCGCTGGGTTTATTTCAGGAAATCCGCACGTTGCAAACGTCAGCGGATATTGCCCGCGTCATCCAGTCCAAATAAAACCCTCATTCTGGTGAGACTGATCACGATCTAAATCACATTTTTACGCGTGACGCATTGAGGCCATGAATGAAAGTGATAGAGTGACGAAACTGGATTGTTACTGCTACGGCAGGCAAAACCTGATTTTCTGGCATTTGTCGGAGGTCAGGTTTTTTTGTTTCTAGGGTTCCAATGAAAATCGCCAAAATTCTTAATAATAATGTGGTGGTTGTTCTGGATGAGCATGGGCGTGAGCAGGTCGTGATGGGCCGTGGGCTGGCCTTCCAGAAACGCGTCGGTGAAGATCTGGACACAGATAAAATAGAGAAAGTGTTCGCGCTGCAAAGCGATGAACTGGTCGGGAGACTTGGGGAATTACTCAGTCAAATTCCTCTTGAAGTGATGACCACCTGCGATCGCATTATTGGGCTGGCGGCGCAGAGACTCGGAAAATTGCAGGATAGCCTCTACATCACGTTAACGGACCACTGTAACTTTGCCATCGAGCGGCAAAAGAAAGGGGTCGCTATCAAGAACGTATTGTTGTGGGAAATTCGACGTCTGTATCCGAAAGAATTCGCACTGGGCCAGGAGGCTCGCGCCATTATCGCTACACGGTTGGGTGTTGAACTTGCCGAAGATGAAGCCGGTTTTATTGCCCTGCATCTGGTGACGGCACAGCTCAACAGCGAAATGCCGGAAGTCATGCACGTGACCCGCGTGATGCAGGAAATCTTGCAGCTGGTGAAATATCAGCTGCAGCTGGAGTACGACGAAGAGTCACTCAGCTATCAACGTTTTGTGACACATTTGAAGTTCTTTGCCCAACGAATGCTGACCCGTACCGTGGTGCAGGACGACGATGTGTCGCTGCATGCAGCGGTGAAGGATAACTACGCTAAAGCGTGGAAGTGTGCTGAGAAAATTGGGCAGCACTTGCAGCACAGCTATCAGCGCGAGCTGACGACTGAAGAAATTATGTTCCTCGCCATTCATATTGAACGGGTGAGAAAAGAAGGGCGTTAAGCCCCCAAAACTGGATTGTTACTGCATAACGCAGGCAAAACCTGAGCGCGGCTTCTGAGAGGAAGACGTTCTCGGGTTTTTTTATTTTTATACTCAGTCAACCGGTGCCTGCGGGCATCAGATGTAAGGAAATCGACATGGAATACCAAGCTTTGGCGAAGGATATTCTTGCCCACGTTGGGGGGAAAGAGAATATCGTCAGTCTGGTTCATTGCGCCACCCGGCTTCGTTTCAAATTAAAAGAGAATCAAAAGGCAGATGCGCAAGGACTGAAGAAAAACCCGGGCGTCATTATGGTTGTCGAAAGTGGCGGTCAGTTTCAGGTTGTCATCGGTAATCACGTTCACGACGCCTGGCAGGCGGTGCGGGCGGAAGCAGGCCTGACGGATGATACCCCCGCTGCGGCTGATGAACAGGGTGACAAAGGCAATCTGCTGGGTCGTCTGATTGATATTGTTTCCGGTATTTTTACGCCTTTTATCGGCGTTCTGGCGGCCTCCGGTATTCTGAAAGGGTTACTGGCGCTGGCAGTAGTCTGCGGCTGGCTCACGACCGACAGCGGAACGTACAAAATCTGGTTCGCAGCAAGCGATGCGCTGTTCTTCTTCTTCCCACTGGTGCTGGGCTACACCGCCGGTAAAAAGTTTGGCGGCAATCCGTTTATCACCATGGTTATCGGCGGGGCGCTCACGCATCCGATGATGATTCAGGCGTTTGAAGCCAGCCAACAGGTGGGGGCGGTTTCAGAGGTATTCATGGGGATTCCCGTGACCTGGTTTAACTACAGCTCCTCGGTGATTCCCATCATTCTTGCCGCGTGGGTGAGTTGCTGGCTGGAAAAGCAGAGCAGCAGATTGTTACCGCCGTCGATGAAAAACTTCTTCGCGCCGCTCATCTGTTTAGTCGTGACCGTCCCGCTAACGTTCCTGATTATTGGTCCCGTCGCAACCTGGCTGAGCCAGATACTGGCGAACGGCTATCAGTGGATTTATGTTCTGGCACCGTGGCTGGCTGGGGCGGCAATGGGGGCACTGTGGCAGGTCTGCGTGATCTTCGGGCTGCACTGGGGGCTGGTACCATTGATGATCAATAACCTGGCCGTACTGGGCCACGACTCAATGCTGCCAATGCTGCTGCCTGCGGTGATGGGGCAGGTGGGGGCCGCGCTGGGTATATTCCTGCGTACCAGGGACGCGCGACAAAAGATGATAGCGGGTTCCTCCGTCACCGCAGGAATTTTCGGCATCACCGAACCGGCTGTGTATGGCGTAAACCTGCCTCTGCGACGCCCGTTTATCTTCGGCTGCGTAGCGGGCGCAGTGGGTGGCGCGATTGTAGGCTTTAGCGATACGCACGTTTACTCATTTGGCTTTGCCAATATCTTTACCGTGGCGCAGATGATCCCGCCGGGTGGCGTGAATGCCACGCTTTGGGGCGGCATTATCGGCACTTTGGTGGCGCTGGTCTTGAGCTGCGTCATGACCCTGGTCGCAGGAATTCCTAAAAGTGCAGCACAGGATGATCAGGTGATAACCGCAGACGATAACGAAGTTTTGGCCCCAATGAGCGGAACTGTGTTGGCGCTTGATCAGGTGCCCGACTCCACCTTTGCCAGCGGCTTACTGGGGCAAGGTGTGGCGATTATTCCTTCCGACAACAAAGTTATTGCCCCGTTTGCGGGTGAAGTGGCGTCGTTGTTCCAGACCAAACATGCCATTGGCCTGCTGAGCGAGAGCGGGATTGAGGTGCTGATCCATGTTGGTATCGACACCGTGAAGCTCGACGGCAAGCCCTTCACCGCGCATGTCACCGTGGGAGACAAGGTTCAGCCCGGCGATCTGCTGCTGGAGTTTGATCGTCAGGCCATTATCGATGCCGGATACGATCTGGCGACCCCCATTATTATCAGTAACAGTGACGATTACCGTGATGTGGTGACCGTGGCGGCAACGTCCGTCAGTGCCGGAACACCGCTATTAAACGTAAGCCATCAATAACAGGAGAACGTGATGAAAACTTTCCCGGAAACATTTTTGTGGGGCGGCGCGGTTGCCGCAAACCAGGTAGAAGGCGCTTATCTGGAGGAGGGTAAAGGCCTGTCGACCTCTGACGTACAGCCGCAAGGTGTATTTGGCAAGGTGGTCGAGCGCGTGGAGGGCGACAGCGGCATTAAAGATGTGGCGATTGATTTTTATCATCGCTACCCGGACGATATCAAACTGTTTGCCGAAATGGGCTTTAGCTGCCTGCGCGTGTCGATCGCCTGGACACGTATCTTCCCGAACGGTGACGAGCAACAGCCGAACGAAGCTGGACTGGTATTTTACGACAAGCTGTTTGACGAACTGGCGGCGCACAACATCACGCCGCTAGTGACGCTGTCGCATTATGAAATGCCGTGGGGGTTGGTGAAGCAATACGGCGGCTGGGGCAGTCGTCAGACCATAGGCTTCTTTGAGCGCTACGCGCGTACGGTATTTGCGCGTTACAAAGAGAAAGTAAAGCTGTGGCTCACGTTCAATGAAATCAATATGTCCCTGCATGCGCCAATGACCGGCGTCGGCTTGCCGGAAACCAGCAGCAAAGCGGACGTTTATCAAGCGATTCACCATCAGCTGGTGGCGAGCGCGCTGGCAGTGAAAGCCTGCCATGAGATTATCCCGGATGCCAAAATCGGCAACATGCTGCTCGGCGGCCTGGTTTATCCTCTGACCTGTAAGCCAGAAGACATGCTGGAAGCCTTACAGGAAAACCGCGCGTGGCAGTTCTTTGGCGACGTACAGTGTCGTGGGGCGTATCCGGGCTATATGCTGCGATTCTTCCGCGATAATGGGATGACGCTTGAAATCACTGATGCCGATCGCGAAGCGCTGAAAGCCACCGTCGATTTTATCTCCTTCAGCTACTATATGACCGGCTGCGTGACCACCGACGAGGAACTCAACCAGCAGGCGCGCGGCAATATTTTGAGCATGGTGCCGAACCCGCATCTGGCGAGTTCCGAATGGGGCTGGCAAATTGACCCTATTGGCCTGCGTACGCTGCTGAACGTGCTGTGGGATCGCTATCAGAAGCCGCTGTTTATCGTTGAAAACGGTTTGGGTGCGAAGGATAAGCCGGACGCTGACGGCGTGGTGCAGGACGACTATCGCATTCGCTATCTCAACGACCATCTGGTGCAGGTGCGCGAGGCGATCGACGACGGCGTGGAGGTGATGGGCTATACCAGCTGGGGACCGATTGATCTGGTGAGCGCATCGAAAGCTGAGCTATCTAAGCGTTATGGTTTTATCTATGTCGATCGTGATGACAGTGGCAACGGTACGCTGGCGCGCAGCCGTAAGAAAAGTTTCTACTGGTATCAAGAAGTGATTGCAACCAACGGGGCGTCGCTGAAAGCCCAGTGATCGTAGGACATGCCCGTCAGGCGCAATACCTGACGGGCAAAATCATCAGAAAATCATCTTAAAGACGCCCGTCACGACCAGTAAACCAATCAAGAAAATAATCAGAACCACCCACAGTAATATCTTCATTCCCTTCTCCCTCGCCAATTGAGCTTAAGTGAATAAAGTGTAGCAGCCTGAACGGAAGGCTGACTTATAACTGCCATAAATAATGGATTTTCATCCATTTAGAACGTGTATATTTTTCTGGTTATGTGAATGTATGACAAAGTGCGGATTGCCACGGGTTACTAAAAAAAAGGAAAGCATCAAGCGTAATTTGCGCCTTTCTTTTTATGTGAATGACGTCATGAAGCGTTCAATTGTTTTATCTTTAAGCTTGCCTCTCTCTTGCATCCTTGCCGCCTGTGCGCCGCACCACGACACGTCGGCATCGCTGGCTCAGCAAATGCCGGCAACGACAATCAACACTCAACTGGCGCAGAGCCAGTGGCCACAAAACACGTGGTGGAAGGCGTATAACGATCCGCAACTGGATTCGCTGATCGCTCAGGCTCAGGCCGATGCACCGGATATGCAAATTGCTCGTCAACGCATTGCGCTGGCGGAGGCGCAGGCAAAACTGGCCGCAGCGGCGGATGGTCCTCAGCTTGATTTCTCCGCGAATGCCGAGCGCCAAAAAATGTCGGCAGAAGGATTAATGGGGCCTTTTGCCACTACCGACCCGGCCGCGGGAACGACGGGCCCGTGGTATACCAACGGTACGTTTGGCTTAACCGCTGGATGGGATTTGGATCTGTGGGGGAAAAATCGCGATCGGGTTGAGGCTCGCATCGGTAAAGTGAACGCACAGAAAGCCGAGATGGAGCAAACCCGGCAATTGCTCGCGAGCAGCGTTGCCCGTCTTTACTGGGAGTGGCAGACGCAGAATGCGATGGGTCACGTATTGGCGGCGATTAAACAAGAGCAGGACAATATCATCGGTGCCGATCGTGAGCTTTATCAGAACGGAATCACGTCGTCCGTGGAAGGGGTGGAAACAGACATCAATTCCAGTAAAACGGATGAACATCTGGCGGAAGTGAACGGCAAAATGAAAACCATTGAAGCCCGCCTGCAGGCGCTCACCCACTCCTCATCAATAGCGTTAAAACCGCACGCATTGCCGACGGTGGAGGCTTCTCTGCCCGCGACGCTGGGATATGAACTGCTGGCACGCCGTCCCGATCTTCAGGAGGCGCACTGGTATATCGAAGCGTCGCTAAGTGAAGTTGATGCCGCAAAAGCGGCCTATTATCCGGATGTAAATCTGATGGCTTTTCTGCAACAGGACGCGTTGCACTTAAGCGATCTGTTCCGCTCATCGGCACAGCAAATGGGCGTTACGGCAGGGCTGACGCTGCCGATTTTCGACAGCGGAAGGCTCAACGCCAATCTGGATATCGCTCAGGCGCAAAGCAACCTGAGCGTGGCAAATTACAATAAAGCCGTGATCGACGCGGTAAACCAGGTTGAGCATGCAGCCAGTGAAGTCGAAACATTGATGCATAAAAACCAGCAACAGCAGCACGTCGAAGCCGACGCCGCACGCGTGGTCGCGCTCGCGCAGGCCCGTTTTAACGCCGGGATCATTGCCGGTTCACGCGTCAGCGAAGCGAAGATCCCTGCGCTGCAGGAGCAAATCGCCGGGCTGGCGCTGAAGGGACAATATGTCGATGCGACGCTGCAACTGACGGCGGCCCTGGGCGGCGGCTATCACCAGAGTTAATCAGTGAGCATTATCTATACTTAACTCTTTGTGATTTCTCCGGAGGTGAGTATGGCTGCAACAAATCGAGTCGCTATTGTGACCGCATCAGATTCAGGGATAGGCAAAACCACGGCGTTGATGCTGGCTGAGCGTGGTTTTGACATTGGTGTGACCTGGCATTCCGATGAAGAGGGGGCGCTGAAAACCTGCCGCGAAATTGAGGCACGGGGTCAGCGTGCCGAAGCTATCCACCTGGATCTAAGCGAACTTCCACAGGGTGCAAAGGCGATCGAATCTCTCATCACCCGGTTTGGTCGCCTGGATGTGCTGGTCAACAACGCCGGGGCAATGACCAAAGCGCCGTTTCTGGATATGGCATTTGATGACTGGCGGGCGATATTCACCGTCGACGTGGATGGGGCGTTTTTGTGCTCGCAAATAGCGGCCAGGCAGATGGTGAAACAGGGGCAGGGCGGGCGGATCGTCAATATTACGTCCGTGCACGAACACACGCCGCTGCCTGATGCCAGCGCCTACACGGCGGCGAAACACGCGCTGGGGGGCTTAACTAAATCAATGGCAATGGAACTGGTGCAGCACAAAATTCTGGTGAACGCCGTCGCGCCTGGGGCGATAGCGACGCCGATGAACGACATGGATGACAGCGAAGTTGAGGAAGGGTCAATGCCAGAAATCCCGCTTGGACGCCCGGGGCACACCAAAGAGATCGCCAGCCTGGTGGCCTGGCTCTGCGACACCGACGCCAGTTACACCACCGGACAATCATTTGTTGTCGATGGCGGGTTTATGATCGCAAACCCGCAGTTTAAACCGGCAGAATGATATTTCCCCCTCTCTCACCGGGAGAGGGGAATACCTCACTGCACTGATTTACTCACGCTCTTTATCCCGGTATTTCAGCCACAGCCGAACCGCAATCACCGCCACCGCGAACACAATCACCCAAATCCAGTGTTTCAAATGCTGATCGAGATCGTGCAGCCAGGGGCCGATCACTTCACCACCGACGTAACCCAGCGAGGTAAAAATCAACGCCCAGGCGATGGCACCAATGATATTCAGCGGCAGGAAGATTTTCGGTGGCAATCGGCTGGCCCCAATCAGCATCGGGCCGATAATGCGAAAGCCGTACATAAACCGCGTTCCGATAACGAACAGATAAGGGTGGCGCTGAATCAGGCGTTGCGCGCGGTTAATCTTCTTTTGATGTTTCTTAAAACGTTTCAAAAGCGCAGGACCAAAGCGTAGTCCCAGCAGATAAAGCAATTGATCGCCAATCATTCCGCCTAGCGCAACAGCGGCAACCACCAGTGGGAAGCGCAGTAATCCCTGATGGGCAGCCACACCGCCAAGCAGGGTAATGGTTTCACCTTCTGCCACGCTGCCAATCACCAGGGCAACATATCCGTACTGTTCAATCAGATTATTGATATCCATAAGATAAGCGTAGTCTCCCTCAATGAATCCGCTTTAATCATACACCCTGTCAATCAATGGTGTCGTAACCAACGCCGTTCCGTATCCGTGGCATTTTTTAAGCTGTACAGAAAATAATCGAAACCCTGCATTATACTGACAGTATCGCTTGCGGGCTGACAATGAGGGGGCTGTATGAACCATGTCTGGGGACTTTTTTCCCATCCCAATCGTGAAATGCACGTTATCAGAAGTGAGAACGAAACGGTCGCGCATCATTACACGCACCATGTCCTGCTCATGGCGGCAGTCCCGGTGATATGCGCTTTTATCGGTACCACGCAAATCGGCTGGAATTTTGGCGATGGCAACATCGTAAAACTGTCCTTGGTGACCGGCCTGGCACTTGCGGTGATCTTCTACGGCATCATGCTGGCGGGCGTGGCGATCATGGGGCGCGTTATTTACTGGATGGCGCGTAACTATCCGCAGCGCCCATCATTAACGCTGTGTATGGTTTTTGCGGGTTACGTGGCAACACCGCTGTTTATGAGTGGTATCGTGGCGCTCTATCCGCTGGTCTGGCTGTGCGCGCTTATCGGCACTCTTGCGCTGTTTTACACCGGTTATCTGCTGTTTGTCGGTATCCCGACCTTCCTGAATATTAATAAAGAGGAAGGGTTAAGTTTCTCGGGATCG
The DNA here is from genome assembly GCF_045627565.1 of Lelliottia sp. Taxonomy (NCBI): domain Bacteria; kingdom Pseudomonadati; phylum Pseudomonadota; class Gammaproteobacteria; order Enterobacterales; family Enterobacteriaceae; genus Lelliottia; species Lelliottia sp. The sequence goes on from NZ_JAZQNX010000024.1 coordinate 170,523, forward strand.
ACGCTGGCAATCGGCGTACTGGTGCTCGAGGCGCTGCTGGCGCTGACGGTGATCCTGTGGGGTTACGGCTATCGCCTGTTCTAACCTGAATGCATTGCTGGCGTAAATGCCAGCAATGCAGCATCTGTTCACGATTCTTCGCTGGCGACATGCGTCCGGCACAGCTATGATGCCTTTGCCAGCCTGTGTCCGCGCGTTTTCACAGGAGGCGTACGTCATAACGTGCATGAATAATTATCAGAAGTTTCCCCCATGCTGAAATTCCGAGTTTCATTACTTAGCCTTGCGCTGATCCTGGCGGTGCCCGTTGCCGTACCTGCGATCGCGAAAACACCTGCACTGACGACTGCCGCTCAACCGGAAATAGCTTCTGGTAGCGCGATGATTGTTGATCTGAACACCAACAAAGTGATCTATTCCAGTCACCCGGATCTGGTGCGTCCGATTGCATCGATTACCAAATTAATGACCGCGATGGTGGTGCTGGATGCACGGCTGCCGCTGGATGAGAAACTTAAGGTTGATATCAGCCACACGCCGGAAATGAAGGGAATTTACTCTCGCGTGCGTTTGAACAGCGAAATCAGCCGTAAAAATATGCTGCTGCTGGCATTGATGTCCTCGGAAAACCGTGCGGCAGCAAGCCTGGCACATCATTATCCTGGCGGTTACGACGCGTTTATCCGCGCGATGAACGCGAAAGCGAAATCACTGGGAATGAAAAATACGCGTTTTGTGGAGCCGACGGGTCTGTCGATTCACAACGTGTCGACCGCGCGCGATCTGACCCAAATGCTGATCGCCAGCAAACAGTATCCGCTGATCGGACAGCTCAGCACCACGCGTGAAGAGATGGCCACGTTTGCGAATCCGGCTTACACGCTGCCGTTTCGCAATACTAACCATCTGGTTTATCGGGAGAACTGGAACATCCAGTTAACCAAAACGGGCTTTACCAATGCGGCGGGTCACTGTCTGGTGATGCGTACCGTATTCAACGGTAAACCGGTGGCGCTGGTGGTGATGGATGCCTTTGGTAAATACACCCACTTTGCAGATGCGAGCCGTCTGCGGACGTGGATCGAAACCGGCAAAGCCCAGCCAGTACCGGCGGCAGCGCTGAGCTATAAAAAGCAAAAAGCCGCGCAAATGGCCTCGGCTTCATCTTCAGCGGGTGAACAAACCGCGCAGAACGATTAATTATTCCGGCAGCGTCCAGTCACCGTCGTTGAGTGGACGCTGCATGATCAGCGTATCCCGCCAGTTCCCTTTCTTGTAGCCCACGCTCCTGAGCTGTCCGGCCACTTCAAAACCATGCTTTTTGTGCAGGCGAATAGAGCCTGAATTGTTGTGCCCGTCACCCACCACCGCGATGATTTGTCGCCAGTGACCTTGTTCGCAGCGGGCAATCAACGCATCCATTAGCGCGCTGCCAAAACCCCGGCCGGTAGCGCTGGCATCGACATAAATCGACTCTTCAAGCGTATAGCGATAGGCAGGGCGAGCGCGATACAGCGAGGCATAGCAATAACCCACCACCACACCACGATAAAGCGCCACCAGCCAGGGTAAACCCTCGGCGGCGATGTCGCGCATGCGCTGGCGCATTTCATCAATGGCGGGAGGGACTTCTTCAAATGAGGCGCGACCGTTCAACACATGCCAGGCATAGATTGCGGCAATCGCGTGGACGTCGTCAGGCTGGGCGTCGCGCACCTCAACTTCACTCGCAGATAAGATCTCAACGGCCGACATGGCGGGCTTTCTCCTGGAAGAAAAAAGCCGGAGAAACGTTTCTCCGGCGCGATGTCGATACTCTAGTACGATTGATACGTGCTTAACAATATTTTCAGTGAGGCTTTACGGCTTGTTCAGAGGCTTGCGAATCTGCATCTTCTGAATCGACCGCTTCACGCCAGTATTTATGCTTTGTCGTTTTACCGATGCCGGGGTTCATGCTGTTTGTCGGATCATTCTCGCGATAAAAACGCTTAAGCGTATCGGGCGCTTCATACAAATGGCCGACATTATGTTCAGCAGGATACTGCGCCCCGCGCGCGCGCAGCAGTTCTAGCATTTCGTCTTTCAAAGCATGCGCATCGACACCCTTTTTGACGATGTAATCCTGATGGAAAACATGGCACATAAAGTGGCCGTAATAGAGTTTATGCACCAGTTTACTGTCGATCTCAGGCGGCAAATGTTCAAACCATTCGGTATCGTTACGTCGCAGGGCAATGTCCAGCGCCAGAATGTCTTCGACCTCTTCGGAATGGACGGCCTGATAGCGAATCGCCGCGCCTGCCGCCGCGAAGCGGTGTAAAAATGCTTTGCTGCCTTCTTCCGGCGTACAGGCGAAGAAATCGCCTTCTGCGGTTTTGAAGAATTCGCTCAGCCAGGTTTGCGCTTCGGCAATCCCGTCGCCCGCCATCTTCAACAGTAGATGGTGTTCGTATTTATCCCGCCAGCTTTTCATGCGCGGCGGCAAATGCGCCGGGAAGGCGTGGCCCAACTTCTGCATAAAACGATCGGTAAAATGCGGTTTAAACAGTGAGACTTTACCCAGCATCGCGTCGGCGCGGCCTTTCATGGTGAAGAAGAACGGCATTTTATCGGTGCCGAGCTTGTCGATCATCAGGAAGGTGTCTTTGCCGTAGCGCTCAGCGATATCGTAAATATCACGGTGCATGTATTCGCCCGCCACCGGCAGATTCGCGAATTCACCCAGAATATGGCGACGGATTTCCGTCAACACGTCTGGCTGGTTGGTGCCGATATAAAAGACCTGCTGTTTCTTCTCCGCGGGGAAAGTGTCCAGACGCACGGCGAAGACCGCCAGCTTGCCCGCACACCCGGACGATTCAAACAGACGATCCGGATCGGCGTTGTAACGCGCCGGGGTATCGGCTTCGATATCCCGCACGCGGGTAATGTAATCATGATCGTGGGCGTGACGACCGTCGTGCTGAACGTCAGCGTCTGTCACGCGCTCGTCGTCGAGCTTGCTGAGGATCTGCTCAGGCGTGACGCCGAGATTGATGCCGAGATGGTTCACCAGCGTCAGTTTGCCGTTTTCGTCAATACGCGCATACAGCGACATTTCAGTGTAAGCCGGCCCGCGCTGCACCAGCGAACCGCCGGAGTTATTGCAGATCCCACCGACTACCGATGCGCCAATACAGGATGAACCAATTACGGAATGCGGTTCGCGACCGAGTGGTTTCAGCGCTTTTTCCAGCGAATAAAGCGTCGTGCCAGGATACGCCAGCACCTGCTCACCTTTATCCAGCACATGCAGTTTATCGAGTCGCAAGGTGCTAACAATGACGATATCGCGGTCATAATCATTGCCGTTTGGCGTGGAGCCTTCCGTCAGACCGGTATTCGCCGCCTGCATCAGAATGATTTTGTCGGCTTCGACGCAGGCCGCCAATACGCGCCACAGGTCCAGCAGCGTACCCGGGAAGACCACAGCCAGCGCCTCGCCCTGACCGGAACGAAAACCTTTGCGATAACGGGCCGTTTTTTCCGGGTCAGTCAGCAGGTGAGAGTGGCCGACCAGCCGCGACAATTCGTTAATGAATGCGTTGTGATGTTGAGTCCGAACAGAAGTCATTTTCCACTCCTTGTGGTGGGGCAAATTTCTCGCTGTAAAGCATAGCGCGATTAACTATTAAGCGAACAAGTATTCATGAGAAAAATCAGAGAATAACCCTGCAACGTTTTAAGGGTTTGTGGCACACTGCGCTTTTCGCACGGTCTGGCCGAGTTTTCCGGCGGTTGATGATGAGAGAGTACAACAACATGAAATGGCTTTGTTCTGTAGCTGTCGCAGTAGGTCTGGCGCTGCAACCCGCGCTCGCTGACGATCTGTTTGGCAATCACCCGTTAACCCCGGAAGCGCGCGATAAATTCGTCAACGAATTGCTCACGAAAATGACGGTCGATGAGAAAATCGGCCAGCTGCGTTTGATCAGCGTCGGACCGGATAACCCGAAAGAAGCGATCCGCGACATGATTCAGGAGAGTCAGGTCGGGGCGATTTTTAACACCGTGACCCGTGAAGACATCCGCAAAATGCAGGATCAGGTAATGCAGCTAAGCCGCCTGAAAATTCCTCTGTTCTTCGCCTACGATGTGGTCCACGGCCAGCGTACCGTTTTCCCAATCAGCCTCGGTTTAGCGTCCTCTTTCAATCTGGATGCGGTCAGAACCGTTGGGCGTATTTCTGCCTATGAAGCGGCGGATGACGGTCTGAACATGACCTGGGCGCCAATGGTCGACGTCTCCCGCGATCCGCGCTGGGGTCGTGCGTCAGAAGGTTTTGGCGAAGATACCTACCTCACCGCGACCTTGGGTAAAACCATGGTAGAAGCGATGCAGGGTAAAAGCCCGGCGGATCGCTATTCGGTGATGACCAGCGTTAAACACTTTGCGGCGTATGGCGCAGTCGAAGGTGGTAAAGAGTACAACACTGTAGATATGAGTCCGCAGCGTCTTTTCAACGACTACATGCCGCCGTACAAAGCCGGGCTGGATGCCGGTAGCGGCGCGGTAATGGTGGCGCTGAACTCTCTGAATGGCACGCCAGCGACCTCAGATTCCTGGCTGCTCAAAGATGTTCTGCGCGATCAGTGGGGCTTTAAAGGCATCACCGTTTCCGATCACGGCGCGATTAAAGAGTTAATTAAGCATGGCGCGGCGTCCGACCCAGAAGACGCGGTACGCGTGGCGCTCAAAGCCGGTATCAACATGAGCATGAGCGACGAGTATTACAGCAAATATCTGCCCGATCTGGTGAAAACCGGCAAGGTCACGATGGCTGAGCTGGATGACGCCACACGTCATGTGCTGAATGTAAAATACGACATGGGCTTGTTTAACGATCCGTACAGCCATCTGGGACCAAAAGATTCCGATCCGGCAGATACCAACGCAGAAAGTCGTTTGCACCGCAAAGACGCGCGTGAAGTGGCGCGCGAAAGTCTGGTACTGCTGAAAAACCGTCTCGACACGCTGCCGCTGAAAAAATCCGGCACCATTGCGGTCGTTGGTCCTTTGGCTGACAGCAAACGTGACGTGATGGGGAGCTGGTCCGCCGCCGGTGTGGCCGATCAATCCGTTACCGTGTTGACGGGGATTAAAAACGCGCTGGGCGAAAACGGCCAAGTGGTTTATGCCAAAGGCGCGAACGTCACCAACGATAAAGACATTGTGACGTTCCTGAACCAGTACGAAGAGGCGGTGAAAGTTGATCCGCTTTCTGCACAGGCGATGATCGACGAAGCCGTCAGCGCGGCGAAACAGTCTGACGTGGTGGTTGCCGTCGTCGGTGAAGCGCAAGGCATGGCGCACGAGGCGTCCAGCCGTACGGATATCACCATTCCACAAAGTCAGCGCGACCTGATTACTGCGCTGAAAGCCACCGGCAAACCGCTGGTGCTGGTGCTGATGAACGGGCGTCCGCTGGCGCTGGTCAAAGAAGATCAGCAGGCTGACGCGCTGCTGGAAACCTGGTTTGCGGGTACCGAAGGCGGCAACGCAATTGCTGATGTGCTGTTTGGCGATTACAACCCATCGGGCAAACTGCCGATGTCCTTCCCGCGCTCGGTCGGGCAGATCCCGGTGTACTACAGCCATCTCAATACTGGCCGTCCTTACAATGCGGATAAGCCAAACAAATACACATCGCGCTACTTCGACGAAGCGAACGGCCCGCTGTATCCGTTCGGCTATGGTCTGAGCTACACCACCTTCAACGTCTCTGACGTGAAAATGTCGGCACCGTCTCTGAAGCGTGACGGAAAAGTGACGGCCAGTGTGGAAGTGACCAACACCGGTAAGCGCGAAGGCGCGACGGTCATCCAGATGTACGTTCAGGACGTCACCGCGTCGATGAGCCGTCCAGTGAAACAGCTGCGCGGCTTCGAAAAAGTGGATCTGAAACCGGGCGAGACGAAAACCGTTAGCTTCCCGATTGATGTGGACGCGCTGAAGTTCTGGAATCAGCAGATGAAATATGACGCTGAGGCTGGCAAGTTTAACGTCTTTATCGGGGTGGACTCCGCTCGCGTGAATAAAGGCGAGTTCGAACTGCTGTAATTTCTCCTGCCCATGAATCCCCCGCCAGTCGGGGGATTGTTCTTACCTTATGCTAAAAACGCATTTTGTCGGTTAAATCCCCCGTTTTAAACTACGCTTTTCTCTCAAGCCTCTGATAAAGGCGATAAAAAAATGAGGACAGCGGAATGACAATCTCAAAGCGAGTTTTAGGCTCTGCGGCGTTACTGGCGGCACTGAGTCTGCCCTTGCAGGCGGCCGAGCCGGTGAAAGTCGGATCGAAAATCGACACCGAAGGGGCGTTGCTCGGCAATATTATTCTCCAGGTCCTGGAAAGCCACGGCGTCAAAACGGTCAATAAAGTGCAGCTTGGCACAACGCCCGTCGTGCGCGGTGCGATCACCTCTGGTGAGCTGGATATCTATCCGGAATATACGGGCAACGGCGCATTTTTCTTCAAAGATGAAAACGATGCGGCGTGGAAAAATGCCAGCGCAGGCTACGAGAAAGTGAAAAAACTCGATGCCGAGCAGAATAAGCTCATCTGGCTAACGCCAGCCCCGGCCAACAACACCTGGACCATTGCCGTGCGCAAAGATCTGGCTGAGAAAGGCAAGCTCACGTCCCTTGACGATTTAAGCCGTTATCTGAAAGACAAAGGCGATTTTAAACTCGCCGCATCGGCAGAATTTATCGAACGTTCGGATGCGTTACCGGCCTTTGAAAAAGCGTACGATTTCAAACTCGACCAGAAACAGCTTCTGTCCCTGGCGGGTGGTGACACCGCTGTGACGATTAAAGCCGCAGCGCAGCAAACCTCTGGCGTGAATGCCGCGATGGCGTACGGTACTGACGGTCCGGTTGCCGCGCTGGGGCTGCAAACGCTCACCGATCCAAAAGGTGTCCAGCCGATTTATGCACCTGCGCCTGTTGTGCGTGAAGCGGTGCTGAAAGCCTATCCGCAGATCGGCGACTGGCTGAAGCCGGTGTTTGAAACGCTTGATGAAAAAACGCTGCAACAGCTTAACGCGAGCATTGCAGTGGAAGGGCTGGATGCTAAAAAAGTGGCGGCAGATTACCTGAAGCAAAAAGGTCTCGTGAAGTAACAGGGAAAAGTGGTGCCGATAAAATGTCATAACCGCGTATTGCTGCTGCTGGCGTGCTTTGCGCTGGCAGCGTGTGCGCTGCCGTTCGTGAATTTTGCGCCTAATCGCCTGGTCTCTGGCGAAGGGCGTGCGGTCTGGCAGGTATGGGCGTTTTCGCCCATTTTGTTGGGGCTGTCTCTTGTGCTGATGGCGTTGCTGTCGTTCTGGCGGGGGCGTCCGTCGCTCCTTTTCACGTTGTTACTTTGCGAATCTCTTTTCGCGTTACTGGTGTGGAGTGCCGGTCTGGCCGCCACGCATCTGAGCACGGTTGAAAGCCCGCTTGCACGAACGTCAATCGGTAGCGGATTGTGGCTGTGGGTAGCCCTGTGCCTGCTGGGCTGTAGCGATGCCATTCGCCGACTCACTCAACAGCCGCTCTGGCGCTGGCTACTGAATGCGCAAATCTGGATCTTGCCCCTGTTGATCGTGTTTAGCGGCGAGCTGAATTCGCTTTCGTTACTGAAAGAGTATGCCAATCGCCAGGATGTGTTTGATGACGCGCTAGTCCAGCATCTCACCATTCTCTTTGGTACGTTGATTCCGGCGCTGCTGATCGGCGTACCCATTGGCATGTGGTGTTATCGTCATCCCACTCGTCAGGGTCCGATTTTCGCAGTGCTGAACGTGATTCAAACCATCCCTTCTGTGGCTCTTTTTGGTTTGCTGATTGCTCCGCTCGCCGGGCTGGTGAAATCCTTTCCTGTACTCTCTTCGTTAGGTATCGCCGGAACCGGACTGACGCCTGCGCTGATTGCGCTGGTGCTGTATGCGCTGCTGCCATTGGCGCGCGGGGTTCTGGCAGGATTAAGCCAGGTTTCGCCGGATGTGCTGGAAAGCGCCAGCGCAATGGGCATGAGCCAGAGTCAGCGTTTCTGGAAGGTACAGCTCCCGATAGCCTTGCCGCTCCTGCTGCGTAGCCTACGTGTGGTGACGGTACAAACCGTCGGCATGGCGGTGATTGCCGCGCTGATTGGTGCCGGCGGTTTCGGGGCGCTGGTTTTCCAGGGGTTACTCAGCAGTGCGCTGGATTTGGTTTTGCTTGGCGTCATTCCAACGATCGCGTTGGCGGTGGTCATTGACGCCGTCTTTACCTTGTGGCTCGCCCTGCTGAAAGGGAAAAATCATGATTGAATTTCATAATGTGAATAAGCATTTTGCCGGGCAGCCCGCGGTGCGCAACCTGAACTTACGCTTTGAAGAAGGGGCGTTTTCGGTGCTGATTGGCACTTCCGGATCCGGAAAATCCACGACGCTCAAGATGATCAACCGGCTGGTGGAACATGACAGCGGACTGATTCGTTTTGCCGGGGAGGAGATCCGCAGCCTGCCGGTGCTGGAGTTGCGCCGCCGCATGGGATATGCCATCCAGTCGATTGGCCTGTTCCCGCACTGGACGGTGGCGCAGAACATTGCCACCGTGCCGCAACTGCAAAAATGGTCGCGGCAGAAGGTCGCCGAACGGGTGGATGAGCTGATGGCGCTGCTGGGCCTTGAGCCGCAGTTACGCGAGCGTTTTCCGCATCAGCTTTCCGGTGGTCAGCAGCAGCGCGTGGGTGTAGCGCGAGCGCTGGCGGCAAATCCCCAGGTGCTGTTGATGGATGAACCGTTTGGCGCGCTGGATCCGGTCACACGCGGCGCGTTGCAAACCGAGATGACGCGTATTCACCGCATTCTGGGGCGTACCATTATTCTGGTCACGCATGATATCGACGAAGCGCTGCGGCTTGCTGACCGACTGGTGTTAATGGACAACGGTGAAGTGGTGCAGCAGGGAACACCGCTGGAGCTGCTAACTCGTCCGGCGACCGATTTTGTCCGTGAATTCTTTGGCCGCAGTGAGTTGGGCGTTCGGCTGCTTTCTCTGCGCACGGTTGGGGAATATCTGCGTCCCCAGAATCACAGCGTGACGGGCGATGCACTTCAGATTCAGATGAACCTGCGTGATGCGCTTTCAGCGTTTGTCGCCCGGCAATGTGAAGTGTTACCGGTGGTGGATGAACACGGCGTGCCATGCGGTACGCTGTATTTTCGCGATCTGCTGGCGGGGGAGGTGGCGCATGAAGTGGATGCGTGATCCGCTGCTGTGGCTGGTTGTAGTATTTGTCGCGCTGCTGGAATGGATGCCGCATAGCGGTGCGTTGTTTGGTGCGCTATTTCCTGAATTGCCCCGACCGGTCTATCTGCAGGAGAGCTTTATCAGCCTGACGCTGGCGCATTTTTGGCTGGTGGGGGTGTCGAGTATCATTGCGATTGTGCTCGGCGTTGGCGCGGGTATCGCGGTGACGCGCTCCGCAGGTAAAGAATTTCGTCCGCTGGTCGAGACCATTGCTGCCATTGGTCAGACGTTTCCGCCGGTGGCGGTGCTGGCAATTGCTGTTCCGGTGATCGGGTTTGGTCAGGAACCGGCGATTATTGCGCTGATTTTGTATGGTGTGTTGCCGATTTTACAGGCAACGTTGGCGGGGCTGACGGCCGTTCCCGCAGCGGTGGTGAGCGTCGCAGAAGGCATGGGCATGAGCGCCGGACAGCGTCTGAGAAAGGTTGAACTGCCGCTTGCTGCCCCAGTGATTCTGGCGGGGATCCGAACGTCAGTCATTATTAATATCGGCACGGCGACCATTGCATCAACCGTAGGGGCGAATACGTTAGGCACGCCGATTATCATCGGTCTGAGCGGATTTAATACCGCTTATATTCTGCAAGGTGCGGTACTCGTTGCGCTGGCGGCGATTGTGGTCGATCGCGGTTTTGAGCGACTGGCGCGGTATATCAGCCGACACCGCCACGCACGATAAATGAGTAACCGGCCAGCATGACGCCGCCGATGCCGCTGATTGCCATTAAGGCGAAGAGAGTAATGGCGGCCACTTTGGTTGCCTTCATGTTGTGCTCCTTTTGTTAACCGTCCAATTATACGGTGAAGCACGTCTGTTAATGAACCATTAAATGCCGTGAAGATGAATTACGGGCCAAGAGTAATAACCGGATAACCATGCTCTCGCCATTCGCTCAGCAGTTGCTGCTGTGCGGCCGTCGGAATATCGCCGCACCAGACAAGCAGCGTTTGCCCTTCGAACAGCTCTGGACGCAGCTGCGGCAAGGAGTGCGCCAGCACGTCGACGCGCCAGCCTTGCTGAGTCGCAATCCACGCCTCAAGCCACAGGCGAGTCGTGTCGTGCACATTCCAGCCAACGACCAGCGCATCTTTGCCACTTTTCTTGCGTGCCGATGAGAGGCACACGGAGATGTAATTGATCAGCACGCCATCCAGCATGCTCAGCAACGTCTGCAATGTCGGTTGCTGGGACTGAAGACGACGGCGAAGCGGGATAAAGAGGTGAGCGATCAGCGTCTGGGCGGGATAATCGCGCCCTTGTTCCTTGATCCAGGTGCGCAAACGCTGAAGGTTGCCGGCCTGCAGAAACCTAAGCAACGTCTCTTGATGCTCGCGCCATTCATTTTGACAACCGGAGTCATGCTCGGTTAACAGCGCCTTGACCTTGCTGACTTGTACGCCATTATCGATCCAGCTTTTGATCTCGCGGATACGGTCAATATCCGCGTCGTTAAACAGGCGGTGTCCACCGTCGGTTCGCTGCGGTTTCAATAATCCGTACCGTCGCTGCCAGGCTCGCAGTGTCACAGGATTGATATCACAAAGCAGTGCCACTTCACCTATTGTGTACAGCGCCATGTTCGCCCCCTGGCTTGCGCGTCCCCAGAATAACTGTAGACGCTGATTCTCGAACCAGGAAAAATCGACCGTTTTTTGTACAAATAATGCGAAGGATGGACTATCTCCGGGTAAACGATGTGATACCGGGCACGAATTACACCTTTTTTGGATTGCTTCAAAGAAAGTTAAGGTGCATCAGTGTATGTTACGCGTTTTTGGAAAGTGCGGTTTTCGGGTATGTACGAATTTAATCTGGTGTTGCTGCTGCTTCAGCAGATGTGTGTTTTTTTGGTCATCGCGTGGCTGATGAGTAAAACGAGGCTGTTTATTCCGCTGATGCAGGTGACCGTTCGCCTTCCGCACAAACTCCTTTGCTACGTCACTTTCTCCATTTTCTGCATTCTGGGGACCTATTTTGGTCTTCATATCGAAGATTCTATCGCCAATACTCGCGCTATCGGTGCCGTGATGGGCGGGTTGCTCGGTGGCCCGCTTGTCGGTGGGCTGGTGGGATTAACCGGCGGATTACATCGCTACTCGATGGGGGGGATGACGGCGTTAAGCTGTATGATCTCCACCATTGTTGAGGGGTTGCTCGGCGGTCTGGTTCACAGCTACATGATCAAGCGCGGTCGCCCGGATAAAGTCTTTAGCCCGTTAACCGCCGGGGCGATAACGCTGGTGGCCGAACTGGCCCAAATGCTGATTATCCTTCTGATTGCGCGTCCCTTTGAAGATGCGCTGCATCTGGTCGGGAGCATTGCGGCACCGATGATGGTGACAAATACCGTGGGTGCGGCGTTGTTCATGCGCATCCTGCTCGACAAGCGCGCCATGTTTGAAAAATACACTTCGGCGTTTTCCTCAACCGCGTTAAAAGTCGCCGCGTCGACAGAAGGCATTTTGCGGCAGGGTTTTAACGAAGAGAACAGCATGAAAGTGGCGCAGGTGCTGTATCAGGAGCTGGATATTGGTGCCGTCGCCATTACCGATCGCGAGCGGTTACTGGCATTTACCGGAACAGGCGATGACCATCATTTGCCGGGTAAACCCATTTCGTCCGCTTACACTCTGCGGGCGATTGAAACGGGCGAAGTGGTCTATGCCGACGGTAACGAAGTGCCTTATCGCTGCTCACTGCATCCCCAGTGCAAGCTCGGCTCCACGCTTGTTATCCCGCTGCGGGGTGAAAATCAACACGTGATGGGGACCATTAAATTATACGAGGCTAAAAACCGCCTGTTCAGCTCCATCAACCGCACTCTGGGTGAGGGGATTGCGCAACTGTTATCGGCGCAAATCCTGGCCGGGCAATACGAGCGTCAAAAAGCGTTGCTGACGCAGTCGGAGATCAAATTGTTGCATGCGCAGGTAAATCCGCATTTCCTGTTTAATGCGCTGAATACGCTGAAGGCAGTGATCCGGCGCGACAGTGACCAGGCGGCGCAGCTGGTGCAGTTTCTGTCGACCTTCTTCCGTAAAAATTTGAAACGCCCGTCGGAGATTGTCACGTTGGCTGATGAGATTGAGCATGTGAATGCGTATCTGCAAATCGAGAAAGCGCGATTCCAGTCGCGCTTGCAGGTGTCGTTATTTGTGCCGGATGAACTGGCGCATCAGCATCTTCCGGCGTTTACGCTGCAACCGATTGTTGAAAACGCGATTAAACACGGGACATCCCAGCTGCTGGGCACCGGTGAGATAAGCATCACGGCCAGCCAGTTTAATCATCATCTGGTGCTGGATATTGAAGATAATGCCGGACTGTATCAGCCTGCAGCCGTAGCGGGCGGGCTGGGAATGAGTCTGGTGGACAAACGCCTGCGTGCGCATTTTGGCGATGACTGCGGAATCACCGTCGCCTGCGAGGCAGACAGCTTTACCCGTATTACCCTAAGATTGCCGCTGGAGGAAAACGTATGCTAAGAGTGCTGATTGTTGATGATGAGCCGTTAGCACGGGAAAACTTGCGGGTTCTGCTCCAGGAGCAGAACGATATCGAAATCGTGGGCGAATGCGCGAATGCGATTGAAGCTATTGGCGCAGTGCATAAATTGCGCCCTGACGTACTGTTTCTGGACATTCAGATGCCGCGCATTAGTGGCCTGGAAATGGTCGGAATGCTTGACCCCGAACATCGCCCGTATATCGTTTTTCTGACGGCGTTTGATGAGTATGCGGTGAAAGCGTTTGAGGAACATGCGTTCGATTATTTGTTGAAGCCGATTGAAGAGAAGCGGCTCGAAAAAACGCTTAACCGTTTACGCCAGGAGCGAACCGTGCAGGACGTCTCGCTGCTTCCCGAACATCAGCAGGCGCTGAAATTTATCCCCTGCACCGGTCATAGCCGAATTTATCTCCTGCAAATGGACGATGTGGCTTTCGTCAGCAGCCGCATGAGCGGCGTTTTTGTCACCAGCGCTGAAGGCAAAGAAGGCTTTACGGAGCTGACGCTGCGCACGCTCGAAAGCCGTACGCCGCTGATACGCTGTCATCGCCAGTATCTGGTGAACATGGCACATCTGAAAGAGATCCGTCTGGAAGAGAACGGCCAGGCTGAACTTGTGTTACGCGCAGGGCAGACGGTGCCAGTAAGCCGCCGCTATCTCAAGAGCCTGAAAGAGGCGATTGGACTGTAAAACTGGTACACTGCGCCCATCGCAATACCGAAAGTTGAAGGCATTATGTTAAGTAACGACATTCTTCGTAGCGTGCGCTACATCCTGAAATCTAATAACAACGATCTGGTGCGTATTCTCGCACTCGCCGAAGTGGAAACCACGCCGGCAAATATTACCAGCTGGATAACCAAAGAAGACGAAGAGGGGTTTGTTCGCTGCCCGGACATCATTCTTTCGTCGTTTTTGAATGGCCTGATTTACGATAAGCGCGGTAAAGCAGAAGACACGCCTCCGCTGTCGCCAGAGCGTCGGGTTAACAACAATCTCGTGTTGAAGAAATTGCGTATCGCATTTTCCCTCAAAACCGATGATGTGATGGCGATCATGACCGAGCAGAAATTCCGCGTGTCGATGCCGGAAATTACCGCCATGATGCGTGCGCCGGATCATAAGAATTACCGTGAATGCGGCGACCAGTTTTTGCGTTACTTCTTACGCGGGCTGACCAATCGCTTGCACAAGAAAGCATAAAAAAAGCCGGAGATAATCTCCGGCTTTTTTATTTATTTCACCTGCTGACCAGGCTTGGCGCCTTCGTCAGGGCTTAACAGGAAGATGTCTTTCCCGCCAGGACCTGCGGCCATCACCATCCCTTCAGAGATACCGAAACGCATTTTTCGAGGCGCAAGGTTAGCGACCATCACCGTCTGACGACCAATCAGTACCTGCGGATCCGGATAGGCAGAACGAATACCGGAGAAGACATTACGCTTCTCACCACCCAGATCCAGCGTGAGGCGCAGCAGTTTGTCGGAGCCTTCAACGAATTCCGCATTTTCAATCAGCGCAACGCGCAAATCGACTTTCGCGAAATCATCAAAAGTGATGGTTTCCTGAATTGGGTCATCCGCGAGCGGGCCCGTTACGGGAGCGGCTGCCGCTTTCACTTCTTCTTTCGACGCCTCAACCAGCGCTTCGACTTGTTTCATTTCGATCCGGTTGTAGAGCGCTTTAAAGGTGTTCACCTTGTGGCTGAGCAACGGCTGCTGAATAGCATCCCAGGTCAGTTCGGTGTTCAGGAACGCTTCTGCACGTTCAGAGAGCGTTGGCAGAACGGGCTTCAGATACGTCATCAGCACACGGAACAGGTTGATGCCCATGGAGCAAATCGCCTGCAGATCCGCATCGCGGCCTTCTTGCTTCGCCACCACCCACGGTGCCTGCTCGTCGACATAGCGGTTAGCTAAATCGGCCAGGGCCATAATTTCGCGTACGGCTTTGCCGAACTCGCGTGCTTCCCAGGCTTCGCCAATGGTCGTCGCTGCGTCGGTGAAGGTTTTATACAGCGCAGGGTCAGCCAGTTCAGCCGCCATGACGCCGTCAAAACGCTTGCCGATAAAGCCTGCGTTACGGGACGCCAGGTTGACCACTTTGTTCACGATGTCTGCGTTTACGCGCTGGACGAAGTCTTCCAGATTCAGGTCGATATCATCAATGCGAGACGAGAGCTTCGCGGTGTAGTAATAGCGCAGACTGTCGGCGTCAAAGTGGTTCAGCCAGGTGCTGGCTTTGATGAACGTACCGCGAGATTTGGACATCTTCGCGCCGTTGACCGTGACGTATCCGTGCACAAATAAATTGGTTGGCTTGCGGAAACCGCTGCCTTCGAGCATGGCCGGCCAGAACAGGCTGTGGAAATAAACGATGTCTTTGCCGATAAAGTGATACAGCTCGGCGTCGGAATCTTTTTTCCAGTATTCGTCGAAGCTGGTAGTATCGCCGCGCTTGTCGCACAGGTTCTTGAACGAGCCCATGTAGCCAATTGGCGCATCCAGCCAGACGTAGAAGTATTTACCTGGCGCGTCAGGAATTTCAAAGCCGAAGTAAGGCGCATCGCGGGAAATATCCCACTGTTGCAGACCGGATTCGAACCACTCCTGCATTTTGTTCGCGACCTGTTCCTGCAGTGCACCGCTGCGTGTCCACGCCTGCAGCATTTCACTAAAGGACGGCAGGTCGAAGAAGAAGTGCTCAGAGTCACGCATCACTGGCGTCGCGCCAGACACCACGGATTTTGGCTCGATAAGCTCGGTTGGGCTGTAAGTTGCGCCGCACACTTCGCAGTTATCGCCATATTGATCCGGAGATTTACATTTCGGGCAGGTGCCTTTCACAAAACGATCCGGCAGGAACATGCCTTTTTCTGGATCGAACAGCTGAGAGATGGTGCGGTTTTTAATAAAACCGTTCTCCTTCAGACGGGTGTAAATCAGCTCCGACAGTTCGCGGTTTTCGTCGCTGTGCGTGGAGTGATAGTTGTCGTAGCTGATATCAAACCCGGCAAAATCGGTCTGATGCTCCTGACTCATTTCGGTAATCATCTGCTCTGGAGAAATACCCAGTTGCTGTGCTTTCAGCATGATTGGGGTGCCGTGGGCATCGTCCGCGCAAATGAAGTTTACCTGGTGGCCGCGCATTCGCTGGTAACGGACCCAGACATCAGCCTGGATATGCTCCAGCATGTGGCCGAGGTGGATTGAACCGTTTGCGTACGGCAGTGCGCACGTTACCAGAATTTTTTTCGCGACTTGAGTCATAGTGGGCATTACTTCTTTTAACTGTAAAAAGGGCTTTTGATGTTACCCGAAAGGCCATAACTACGCCAAGAATTAAGGGCATCAATCCATAAATGAATAATTGTGACCACTGGGGTAAACTTGACGGTGACGAGCACTTTTTCAGAACAACAACAAAGGAGTCGGGATGAGTTCTCAATCCCAGGCCAAATCACCGGAAGCCTTACGAGCAATGGTCGCCGGGACGCTGGCAAATTTTCAGCATCCAACACTGAAACACAATCTTACGGCACTGAAAGCGTTGCACCATGTTGCATGGCTGGATGACACCCTGCATATCGAAGTGCAGATGCCGTTTGTCTGGAGCAATGCTTTCGAAACGCTAAAAGAGCAGTGCAGTTCAGATCTGCTGCGCATCACAGGCGCGAAAGCGATTGACTGGAAATTGACGCACAATATCGCCACGCTAAAACGCGTCAAAAACCAGGCCGGCGTGAATGGAGTTAAGAATATTATCGCCATTAGCTCTGGTAAAGGCGGAGTAGGGAAATCCTCTACCGCGGTCAATCTGGCGCTGGCGCTGGCAGCTGAAGGGGCAAAAGTCGGGATTCTTGATGCCGATATTTACGGCCCATCTATCCCGAATATGTTAGGCGCGGAGAATCAACGCCCAACCTCACCGGATGGCACCCATATGGCGCCAATCGTTGCTCACGGACTGGCGACCAATTCCATCGGCTATCTCGTCACCGATGATAACGCGATGGTGTGGCGCGGCCCGATGGCCAGCAAAGCGCTGCTGCAAATGTTGCAGGAAACCCTGTGGCCGGATCTCGATTATCTGGTACTGGATATGCCGCCGGGAACTGGAGACATTCAGCTGACGCTGGCGCAAAACATTCCTGTTACGGGGGCTGTTGTCGTGACTACGCCGCAGGATATCGCGCTGGTTGACGCCAAAAAAGGCATCGTCATGTTTGAGAAGGTTGAAGTGCCGGTTCTCGGTGTTGTCGAGAATATGAGTATGCATATTTGCAGCAACTGCGGGCACCATGAAGCGATCTTTGGTACCGGTGGCGCTGAGAAATTGGCTGCGCAGTATCACACACAGCTTCTGGGACAAATGCCGCTGCATATCACGCTGCGCGAAGATCTGGATAGGGGGCAGCCAACGGTTGTCAGCCGTCCTGAAAGCGAGTTTGCCGAGATGTATCGCCAGTTGGCTGGGCGCGTCGCAGCACAGCTTTACTGGCAGGGTGAAGTCATTCCGAGTGAGATCGCCTTCCGCGCGGTTTAAACCCGCATCTTACAGGCTGCCTTTCAGGGTAGCCTGTAATGCATCAGGTAATATTCTCCGTCCGGAGAATCTCCCGTCGCTTCGATATGCCAGCCGTGTCGTTGATAAAACGTCACGGCGCGCTCATTTTTGACCAGACACTTCAGAGCACCCGTACTGGTGAAGGTTTTCTGTACGTGCGTTAACAACGCGCTTCCCACGCCTGAACGCAGCAATTGCGGATCGACAAACAGATTGTGCAGAAAATTATCGTTAGTCCACACCGAAGCAAATCCAACCCGGTGACCGCGATGGATAGCGACCCAGATTTGCTCATCACGCGTAGCCGCATCGAAGTCATCGAGTTGCCATTCATCGCCATTAAGCCACGGCCAAGCCACTCGACGAGAATGCAGAAAGAGTGTCCGCAGGAAAGGGCGATCGCTTTCCTGCCAGGGTCTTACGATGATCGAATCAGCGGTGATAGAAAATATCCCCATTATAAGCTTTATAAATTTTACCGTCCGTGTCGCCAATCAGAACGTAGTTTTCGCCCATGTAGGTCCAGTGTGTCCCTGCGTCCGGTGCCGGAAGATTACGCAGTTGATATTGCTTGATGGTGTACTCAGGCGTTTGGTACTGCGCCGGGGCGGTGTCACCAATTTTAAATTTCGTAAAGTCGGCGATGAACTCTTGTTCTTCATAGGCTTGAATGCCTGATGGTGCAGCCGTTTGTGGGGCAGAATAAGCCGCACTGGTCAGTGACATCAAGACACCCAAAAGCAGCATTTTACGCTTAGTCATTTTCTCTCCGCTTAGACTTTTACTGTTAACTCAACCCACTGTCTCATGCAGTGTGATCAACAGCCTATTTTAAATGTCATGGCTGCGCTTGTTCGATAAAAAATGTAACAAATTTGGGCAGGTTTGCACATGGAATGATTCATTTCTTGCGGGAATATATTGATGCCAATTAAATCATGAAAATTATTATTCATGAGGTACATTTTGGAAATGAATAAAAGTATAAAACTGGACACTTCAGTGAATGAATTTGTTAACACGATGCTCTAGTATTCAAAATTCATGCGAATATCCTGCATGATTTTAAGCTGACAAGATTGTGGCTTGCGATGTTTTGCTAAAACATTTTTTATTTTGTCCGTTGCCTGATAGGTTTTTTGTTTAACTTATTGAAAATACTTAAATGAAATGTGTCACTTGCTTGTCATTAAGCAGCAAATCCTAATAATTTTTTTGATATAAAGACCTCGCTATTTACATGAAAAATAAAATATCGCTGCCAGTAATAACACTGATAATAAGTCATTTGACCGGGTGCGCGGCTTTGCCGGGGCAAGATCTTGACGTATCAGATAAAAATATCATTTCCGCAACGGATGAAAATTTTAATATTAATGAAAAAGTCGATGTGTATACCATTACGCCTTCTCTCATTGATGCGTTACGTCCAAAGACGTTGAAATCTCAGTCAAATCCTAGTCTGGATGAGCGATTAAAGAATTGGGAATACCACGTCGACGTCGGGGACATCCTCACGATCACTGTCTGGGATCACCCGGAACTCACTACTCCTGCGGGGCAATATCGCAGTGCGAGCGATACCGGTAACTGGGTCGCATCAGATGGGTCTATTTTCTACCCCTATATCGGCAAATTACACGTTGCCGGTAAAACGGTGTCTCAAATTCGTGATGAGATTGCGGCTCGCCTGGATTCTGTGATCGAAAGTCCGCAAGTGGACGTCAGCGTGGCGTCCTTCCGCTCTCAAAAAGCGTATGTGACAGGAGAAGTTGTTAAATCTGGTCAACAACCGATCACGAATATTCCGCTGACTGTGATGGATGCAGTGAACGCAGCAGGGGGGTTATCTCCTGATGCTGACTGGCGTGATGTTGTGCTGACGCATAACGGGCAGGACAGCCATATTTCGCTTTATGCGCTCATGCAACATGGCGATCTCACGCAAAATAAACTGCTTTATCCGGGCGACATTTTATTTGTCCCACGCAACGATGCGCTGAAAGTTTTCGTGATGGGAGAAGTTGTCAAACAGAGCACATTTAAGATGGATCGTAGCGGAATGACGCTCGCGGAAGCGTTAGGAAATGCCGGCGGGCTCAATCAGGATATGGCGGATGCAACGGGCATCTTTGTCATTCGCTCTCAAGCTAAAACCGCGAAAACAGGAAAAATCGCCAGTATTTACCAACTCAATGCCAAAGATGCTTCAGCCCTGGTAATGGGTACTGAATTCCAGTTACAGCCTTACGATATTGTTTACGTGACAACTTCCCCAGTATCGCAATGGAATCGTGTCATCTCCCAACTCGTTCCGACTATCAGTGGCGTACATGATCTGACTGAAACTGTTCGGTATATTAGAACGTGGCCGTAGTAATGATTAACTCCATTTTGGTCGTTTGCACCGGAAATATATGCCGCTCGCCTATAGGTGAGCGCTTATTACGTCAGCAGATGCCTGGTTTAACCGTGGCATCTGCTGGCGTGAGTGGCCTGGTCGGTCAATCAGCGGACGCGCGAGCCCAAGAGGTGGCCGCGTTACACGGTGTTTCGCTTGAAGGCCATATCGCGCAAAAACTTACCCTCGAGTTGATGCGCGCATACGACCTTATTTTGGCGATGGAACCGGAACATCTTAACCATATTTCATCAATTGCGCCTGAAATCAGGGGCCGTTCTCTTCTGTTTGGACAATGGCTACGACCCCGTGAGATTCCCGATCCGTTTCGTAAAAGTCACGAAGCGTATGAATACGTATTTGATCTGCTTGGCAAGGCGAGTCAGGAATGGACTCAACGACTGAGTCACTAAAGGAATTAAGCATCAATGTCTTCACATATTACAAACAGTTATGCCGCAACGAATGAAAATCAGGAAGTTGATCTCGTTCGTTTGCTGGGCGTAATGATTGACAATCGCCTTCTGATTTTGTGCCTTACCTTACTATTTACTTTCATCGCTGGACTGTACGCTTTTATGGCGACGCCGATTTACAAGGCAGACGCCATGGTTCAAATCGAGGGTAAACAGGATAACAGCCTGCTTAAAAATCTCGGCGAACTGAACCCGGAACTTTCCCCCGATGCGTTACCTGAAATCCAGTTGCTCAAATCACGCATGATCCTCGGCAAAACGGTTGACGATCTTCATCTGAACTATGACGTTAAAAATTATTATTTCCCGGTGTTTGGACGTCTTTGGGGGCGGATGACGGGGCGCAAACTGGCCACGTTGAGTCTGATCAATTTACATATACCCGCTGCGAAGGGTAAGGCTCGGCCGCTGACGCTGACAGTGCTGGATTCAAAGAACTATCGTATTGAAGGTGATGGTTTTCAAGGCGAAGGCGTGGTGGGTGAGTATTTTCAAAAGAATGGTGTGTCACTCTGGGTAAACGCAATGGATGGGTCACCCGGAGCGCAGTTCATCCTGAATGAACAATCGAAGCTGGAATCCATCAATGCCCTGAATAATCAATTTATTGTAATCGAAGCGGCCAAGCAAAGTGGCGTGCTTAATCTATCGCTAACGGGTCCAGATCCCGACTTGATTGCCAGGACGTTGGACAGCATTACAGAAAATTATTTACGCCAAAACATTGATCGTCAGGCCGCGCAGGATGCGAAAAGTCTGGCATTTTTACAGCGGGAATTGCCACAAATCCGAGCGGATCTGGATGTGGCTGAGGAGCGGCTCAATAGCTATCGTAAACAACGTGATTCCGTTGACTTAACCCTGGAGGCAAAATCAGTTCTGGAGCAGATCGTTAACGCTGATAACCAACTGAATGAACTGACGTTTCGCGAAGCGGAAATCTCTCAGCTTTTCAAAAAGGATCATCCGACTTACCGGGCATTAATTGAAAAGCGGCAAACACTTGAAAGTGAAAAAGCACGCCTTAATAAACGTGTGACCTCGATGCCTTCAACGCAACAGGAAATATTGCGCTTGAGCAGGGACGTTGATTCCGGCCGCGCGATTTACCAACAGCTCCTGACGCGCCAGCAAGAGCTCAGTATTTCGCGTTCGAGCGCAATTGGTAACGTCCGGATTATTGACTCAGCAGTAACACAGCCTGAACCGATTAAACCTCAGAAAGGATTAATCGTGCTAATAGGGGGCCTGTTGGGCTTCGTCCTTTCAGTGGGCATTGTCATAGTGCGTATGGCCGTGAAACGGGGTATTGAAACGCCTGAGCAACTTGAAATGCAGGGGATAACGGTTCTTGCAACGTTGCCGCGTTCCGTATGGCTGTGGAAAAAGACGCGTTTGCGGAGTAAGCGGTTCATCAGCGAACGCTGGAATCACAGAACAATAAATGTGCCTTTCCTGCCCGTGGACCGGCCGGTTGATGTCTTTGTTGAGGCTATTCGTGGTTTGCGCACCAGTCTGCATTTCACCATGATGGAGGCCAAAAATCACGTCATTATGCTGACCGGTCCTACGCAGGATTGCGGTAAAACACTCGTGGCGACGTCACTTGCCGCCATCGTTGCGCAGGCCGGGAAAAAGGTCTTATTTATTGATGCAGATATGCGCAAAGGATATGTCCATCAGATTTTTTCACTCACCAACACTCGCGGTCTGGCTGACGTGTTAGCGGGCAAAGTGGAGTATCAGGACGCCATACAGCACTATGCCCGCGGTGGCATAGATGTGCTGACCTGCGGCCAGGTGCCGGGCAACCCTTCCGAACTGCTCATTGGGGATGGTTTACAGCAGTTATTGAAATGGGCGAACGATCATTATGAAATAATCATTGTCGATACCCCACCGATACTTGCGGTTACGGATGCGTCGCTCGTCGGACGAAGGGCCGGCACGACATTGCTGGTGGCGAGATTTGCTATGACCAGCGTAAAAGAGATGCAGGCATGTATTAAACGCCTTCAACTGGCAGGTGTAGCTATCGACGGCGCCATTCTGAATGATGTTGTTAAATCCGCGGCCATTTATTACACAACGGGTTATAGCCAGTATGAGTATAGCCAGTCGGCCGAAAAGTAAAAAATGAATGACGTGTTCTGAGCGCAGCGGGCGGGAAATTTTCAGCGTCGGCATGCGTGTAGACGGGACTTTCGATTGACTATTATTGTGCCCCTCTCCACGAGAAGAGGGGCACAAGCAAGATTATCTTGCCAGGATTTCTAGCGCAGTGCGTTCTACCAGTGAAAGCAGCACTTTGACATCATCCAGCGTTACCGTTGGATTCAGCAGAGTCAGTTTCAGGCAAGTCACACCGTTGTGCTCGGTCACCCCGACGTTTGCACGACCAGAATCCAGTAGCGCATCACCAATTTTCTGATTCAACAACGCAATCGCTGCATCATTCAGATCGTGCTCGGGACGGAAGCGGAACAGCACGCTGGCCAACTGCGGCTGCATGACCAGTTCCAGTGCGTTCTGGTTCTGCACATACACAGCCACTTCCTGTGCCAGCGTAACGCCATGATCGATAATCGCAGCATACTGCTCCTGACCCAACGCTTCCAGACTCATCCACAGTTTCAGCGCATCAAAGCGACGCGTGGTCTGTAATGATTTGGACACCAGATTCGGTACGCCTTGCTCTTCGTCGAACTCAGAGTTCAGGTATGCCGCCTGGTAACGCATCAGCTCGTAGTGACGCGCTTCCTTCAGCAAAAACGCACCGCAGCTGATGGTCTGAAAAAACTGCTTGTGGAAGTCCAGAGTGATGGAATCCACCAGCTCAATGCCGTCAAGATAGTCGCGATATTTCTCTGACATCAGCAGCGCGCCGCCCCATGCCGCATCGACATGCACCCAAATCTGCTGTTCTGCAGCCATCTCAGCAATTGCGCGCAGTGGATCAATCGCGCCCGCATCGGTAGTACCCGCTGTTGCCACGATTGCCAGAATCTGCTCGCCGTTGGCATTGCAGTGCGCAATTTTTGCGGCCAGATCGTTCAGATCCATACGTGAGCAATCGTCAGTTTTCACCTGGATGACAGACTGATAGCCCAGACCCAACAGGGCCATATTCTTCTGCACTGAGAAGTGTGCATTTTCAGAACATAACACGCGGATTTTACGCAGATCGCCAACCAAACCGTCCTGCTGGATCGAATGACCTTTGGCCGCAAAGAAGGCATCGCGTGCCAGCATCAGCCCCATCAGATTGCTCTGGGTACCGCCGCTGGTAAATACGCCTGCATCGCCGGACTGATAGCCAACACGGGTACGCAGCCAGTCGATCAGCTTCATTTCAATAATGGTCGCTGAAGGACTCTGGTCCCAGGAATCCATGCTCTGGTTAGTGGCGTTAATCAGCACTTCCGCCGCCTGGCTGACTACCAGACTTGGGCAATGCAGATGCGCTACGCACTGCGGATGGTGCACTGACAGACTGTCTTTCAGGAAATACTCAACAGCACGCGCGATAGCCGCTTCGTTGCCGAGACCTTTCTGCCCGAAATTCAGGGAAATATTGTCGCGCAGTTCGGCAACGCTTTTCCCCTGATACATTTCAGACTGCTGTAGCCACTGCATCACCGCCTGAGAGCTTTGCTCGATAGCCTGCTGATAGGCTTCGATGCTCTGTGCCGACGACGACAGAATTGGGTTTGAATCAGACATCGTATTCACTAACTCCGTTTACGCGGGGCGAACGCCCGCTGCAAGCAGGGCCTGCTCAAATTTATCCAGGAAGACTTTCAGCTCTTGCTCGCTGATAAGCAGAGACGGCAGCAGACGCAGTACGACGCCATCGCGGCCACCACGTTCCAGAATCAAACCTGCTTCGAAGCATTTTTTCTGGATAAGTGCGGACAACTCGCCATCGCCCGGGAAGCTGCCCATATGGTCAGGCGCTTCGTTTGGTTTCACGATCTCAATACCGATCATCAAGCCTAAACCACGTACGTGGCCGATGACCGGATAGCGTTTCTGCAATTCAGCCAGCTGGCCTTTCAGCCACTCACCCTGTGCAGCCACTTTGTCGGCAATATTCTGGTCTTTCAGGATTTTCAGCGTCGTCAGGCCAGTCGCCATCGCCAACTGGTTACCACGGAAAGTACCGGTATGATGACCTGGCGCCCAGGCATCAAACTGCTTTTTAATACCGAGAACGGCCAGTGGCAGACCGCCACCGACTGCTTTAGACATGACGATGATATCTGGCTCAATACCGGCGTGTTCAAAGGCAAAGAACTTACCAGTACGTGCAAAGCCCGCCTGAACTTCATCAAGGATCAGCAGAATGCCGTGTTCCTGAGTCACCTTACGGATGCGTTGCAGCCACTCAGCCGGAGCCGGATTCACGCCGCCTTCACCCTGAACAGCTTCCAGAATCACGGCCGCAGGTTTACGCACGCCGCTTTCAACGTCGTTGATCAGGTTGTCAAAATAGTAAGTCAGTGCTTTCACGCCCGCGTCACCGCCAATGCCCAGCGGGCAGCGGTACTGGTGTGGATAAGGCATGAACTGCACTTCTGGCATCATGTTATCGACCGC
Source organism: Lelliottia sp. (assembly GCF_045627565.1). Classification (NCBI taxonomy): domain Bacteria; kingdom Pseudomonadati; phylum Pseudomonadota; class Gammaproteobacteria; order Enterobacterales; family Enterobacteriaceae; genus Lelliottia; species Lelliottia sp. The sequence continues at coordinate 195,395 of NZ_JAZQNX010000024.1, forward strand.
TTCTTTCGGTGACAGGTTACCTGTCACGGACAGCGCGCCGTGGGTCATGCCGTGATAGCCGCCGGAGAAACTAATAATGCTGCTGCGGCCGGTCACTTTTTTCGCCAGTTTCAGCGCGGCTTCAACGGCGTCAGCGCCAGACGGGCCGGTGAACTGCAGGCAATATTCTTTACCCTGGCCTGGCAGCAGGGAGAGCAGGTATTCAGAAAACTCGTCTTTCAACGGAGTCGTCAGATCCAGTGTATGTAACGGCAAGCCGCTAGTAATGACATTTTGGATGCTTTTCAGCACATCAGGATGGTTATGGCCAAGCGCGAGGGTGCCAGCGCCTGCAAGACAGTCAAGGTATTCTTTATTATCTGCATCGGTAATCCATACGCCGTCTGCTTTAGTAATTGCTAAAGGCAGCTTGCGAGGATAACTCCTGACGTTCGATTCAAACTCGGCCTGACGGGCCAGATAGGTTTCGTTGCTTTTATGGGCATCTACAGTGTCAATACGGACTTTATCCGTCATCATATCACTCCTACAACCGGGGCTGTTTATACGCCTCGATTGAATAAATAGTTAGTTAAGGATGGGTCAGGTAAAAAACGCGGCCAATATAGAGCCTTTTGGCGCGTGGCTCAATGGTTAATTTGTTTACTGTTTTGTTACAATGTAAAGGTGTTGGGGGAGGGGGTGTAACACAATGTTTTTGCTGTGGTTTTACTGTGCCAAAACACAGAAAAAAATCTCACCGATTTATATACTCAAAAGCCGCGTTGATGAAAGCGAAAAAGGCGGCTTTTCAGCAGCCCATGCGTTACTTCTGAACGACCTGAAGTCATCCATTGTCTCTGCCATGGGTTTTATTCCATGACGCGTCGGTAATTCCGTTTTCATCCAGGGTAATAGAAAGAACATATCCCGCGCCTTTAATTTCGTAGGCATTGGCATTGAAACGTTTTACTGTGGCTTTTTTCCCGTTAATGGTGGCAGTAAAGAAACCATTGCTGACCGTGGCCTTAATACCGTTTGCCGAGAATGACGCTTCACGTAGCGGATCGGCAACGTGTGCGGCCTGTGCATGTTATTCAACACCATGATGATAATGCTTATTATCGTATTGCTTTGCGTATTCATCTGAACGTTTGTACGCGTTCTGGAGCGCTGCCGCGCGGCTAACGTTTTGATTATCATGATCAACTTTAAAACACGTATCCAGGCTGACGCCGGTGTTTGTGCAATTGGCAATACGTTGCGATTCTGTCGTACAACCAGAAAGTGCTACGGCGCAGACTAAAACAGCTAACACCATCTTCTTCATTCATTGACCCTAATATTATTTATTTTTTTATCAAACGACACGGCGAAATAACCTGACTTTTTGCAGGTTATTTATATTGGCAGATCACGCTAAGTGAAATATTCATTTTTAAAATGACAAAATAATAAAATTTAAGTTATTCATTTATGCAATTGCCAGCCATGCTGATAACCGTGTTTTTATATATCACACCGATGAAAACACCTGTGGCGACAAGGGAGATTGATACGATTGCCGAAGCAATAATAAGCTTTAACATTTGCTACCACATTATCAGGATGTCATTCAGTTAGAGCGTCTCTTACAGAGAAACGAAGTAGTTACCTTGCACAACTATCCAGTAATCCGCCCCTTTTATATTTGATTTAGATCACGAAAAATACGAATGTATAAAATCTGGTATTTATCTGGCGTTTCACATAATTGATTGTTTTAATTGATTTTACTTTTTTAAATAGACTGGAAAGTAAAGCGCAATGTGTGTTTAATACTTAGGCTTAGATTATTTATCCCAAAAAATCAATGACATTAAATGTCTACACATATAAGGAATAACTCAATCTAAATAGGCCAATAATAATAAATGTTTACAGTATTTTCTTGACCGGAAAAGAGCGGTCCAGGAGACTTGCATTCGATAATTACTTCCTCTACGCTGCCCATATTACTGAAGTTTTAGGTAATTTGACTCGGGGTGCCCTTCTACGTGAAGGCTGAGAAATACCCGTACCACCTGATCTGGATAATGCCAGCGTAGGGAAGTCAGGTGACTGTTAAGGTTATCGCTTCTTCTCGCAAGGCAGGAGCGAAACATGCAGCCTGACCGACTTGATTTACACGCCTTACATCACTTCCGCACGCGTTCCCCGCTCACACACTGCATGACCAACGATGTGGTGCAAACCTTTACGGCCAACGTTTTGCTGGCACTTGGCGCATCTCCCGCGATGGTGATTGAAGCCGAAGAAACAGAGCAATTTGCAGCGATGGCTGATGCCTTACTGATCAATGTTGGCACGCTGACCGCGCCGCGCGCGCAGGCGATGCGTCGGGCAATCGAAGGTGCAATGGCCGCTGGAAAGCCCTGGACGTTGGATCCCGTGGCCGTGGGCGCGTTGTCGTATCGCACCCGTTTTTGCCATCAAATCCTCTCACTCAAACCTGCGGCGATACGCGGTAATGCCTCTGAAATTCTCGCGCTTGCCGGTATGAGCGCGGGGGGGCGAGGCGTTGATACCACCGATACCGCTTCCAGCGCGTTGCCTGCCGCCATTGCTCTTGCCCGACAAACTCACGCCGTTGTTGCTGTGACGGGCGAAGTGGATTACGTCACCGACGGGCAACGTACGCAGACCATCACTGGCGGCGATGTGATGATGACGCGCGTCGTGGGGACAGGCTGTGCGCTCTCGGCCGTTGTCGCGGCAAGCTGTTCATTGCCGGGCGACCGGCTGGACAATGTTGCCGCCGCATGCGGGTTTATGAAGCAAGCCGGTAGCGTTGCCGTCAAACAAAGCCGCGGGCCAGGGAGCTTTTCCAGCGCGTTTATTGACGCGCTCTGGAACCTGGAGGCGCAGGCATGAAACGTATTAACGCATTAACCATTGCTGGCACGGACCCGAGCGGCGGCGCGGGGATTCAGGCGGATCTGAAAACCTTCTCAGCCCTTGGAGCGTATGGCTGCTCAGTCATTACCGCACTGGTGGCGCAAAATACGCGCGGCGTGCAGTCGGTGTACCGTGTGGAACCGGATTTTGTCGGTGCCCAACTGGACTCAGTGTTCAGCGATGTCCGCATTGATACCACCAAAATCGGCATGCTTGCCGAGACTGATATTGTTGAAGCGGTTGCGGAGCGTCTCAGACACTATCGCGTAAAAAACGTTGTGCTTGATACGGTGATGCTGGCGAAAAGTGGCGACCCGCTGCTTTCTCCTGCGGCTGTCGAAACCTTGCGAAAACATCTTCTGCCGAACGTCGCGCTGATCACGCCAAATCTGCCGGAGGCGGCGGCGCTGCTGGATGCGCCTCATGCCCGCAATGAGCAAGAGATGAAAGAGCAGGGGCGTGCGCTTCAGGCGCTCGGCTGCGAGGCAGTGCTGATGAAAGGCGGTCATCTGGACGATCCTGAAAGCCCGGACTGGCTCTTCACGCATGAAGGTATCCAGCGATTTACCGCTCCACGCGTCATGACCAAAAACACCCATGGCACTGGCTGCACGCTATCGGCAGCGCTGGCTGCGCTCCGCCCGCGTCACGACAATTGGGGGGATACGGTGCAGGAGGCCAAAATTTGGCTGTCGCACGCGCTGGAAAAAGCAGACAGCCTTGAAGTCGGCCACGGTATTGGGCCGGTGCACCATTTTCATGCGTGGTGGTAGTTGGTAGTGCCACGAACATATACCCTGGATAAGAATTTTCGGCCGGAGATAAAGAGAGGGGACAAGCATATACCCGGTTAATCGCTCAGCGACTGCCGAAGCGCTTGATATGTGTTTGTGTGCGAGGCGCGCAGTCGCCACCAGGGTGACTGACGACATGTATTTCCCGGTGCGACTGTATAAGCAAAGCCCCAGCTCACAGTGACATATCCAGTGTTTGCGCTGTCGTATAACCACGCGCTGGAGATAAATCATTGAAGTACGTTGCGGTGAATGTCTGAACAATTTGACGGTTTGTTGTACACCAAACGCGCCAGCACGATGTACTGAAAAAAAACGCAGGCGGTGGAAATTCTGTTGCGTCGGTACCAGGCTTAGTCTGCCCATGAAATTTGGGTTTGGTTCACTCGATCCGACACGACGTCGGAACTTACGGGAGCATCACTATGACTGATATTGCGCAGTTGCTTGGCAAAGACGCCGACAGCCTTTTACAGCATCGTTGTATGACTATTCCAGCCGAACAGCTCTATCTGCCAGGCCATGATTACGTTGACCGCGTCATGATTGATAACAACCGGCCACCGGCAGTGCTGCGGAACATGCAGACGCTTTATAACACCGGACGACTGAGCGGAACCGGTTATCTGTCGATTTTACCGGTTGACCAGGGCGTGGAGCACTCTGCTGGCGCGTCCTTTGCGGCGAATCCGCTCTATTTCGATCCGAAGAACATTGTCGAGCTGGCGATAGAAGCGGGCTGCAACTGTGTTGCGTCGACCTACGGCGTGCTGGCTTCGGTATCACGCCGCTACGCGCACCGCATTCCTTTCCTCGTTAAGCTGAACCACAACGAGACGCTGAGTTATCCCACCGAATATGACCAGACGCTCTACGCCAGCGTGGAGCAGGCTTTCAACATGGGCGCGGTGGCGGTTGGGGCGACGATTTACTTTGGTTCTGAGCAGTCGCGTCGGCAGATTGAAGAGATCTCAGCGGCGTTTGAGCGCGCGCACGAACTGGGTATGGTGACCGTGCTGTGGGCGTATCTGCGCAATAATGCGTTCAAAAAAGACAGCGTGGACTATCACGTTTCTGCGGATCTTACCGGCCAGGCCAACCATCTGGCGGCTACTATCGGCGCGGATATCGTGAAGCAGAAAATGGCCGAGAACAACGGCGGCTACAAAGCGGTGAATTTTGGTTATACGGACGACCGCGTCTACAGCAAGCTGACCAGCGATAACCCTATCGATCTGGTGCGCTACCAGCTCGCGAACTGCTATATGGGGCGTGCGGGGCTTATCAACTCCGGCGGTGCGGCGGGCGGTGAAACCGATTTAACCGACGCGGTGCGCACGGCGGTTATCAACAAACGCGCGGGCGGCATGGGGCTCATCCTCGGTCGCAAAGCGTTTAAAAAGACGATGGCCGATGGCGTGAAACTGATTAATGCCGTGCAGGATGTCTATCTGGATAGCAAAGTGACGATTGCGTAAATTTCCCCTCACCCTAACCCTCTCCCTGTGGGAGAGGGAACAGTTCGGTGCGTTCTTTTCACCCTGAATTTTCCTCTCACACTCATCCTCTGCCATGGAGAGAGGGCGCTGCTCAGTGTTTTTCTCCCTCTCCCCAGGGAGAAAGTTTGAAATCTATCATTTATATGATTTAAAAGTGTTTTTTAACCTGGTGCGCCATTTCACCGGACATAAGGTGCATCGGTTAATTTGCCCCTTCAGTCAGAAACACAGGATGTCAGAACAACTATTCTGGTTGGTTTTAC
>NZ_JAZQNX010000025.1:0-8343 GCF_045627565.1 Lelliottia sp.
CGCGTATCGGGGCGTTGGGTCCGGCGCGGCAGACTGCACAGGGAGAAATGGGCTGCAAGCTGCTGACGGCAAAGGGGAAATGCTGCTGCGGCGGCCATCTTCGCAACGGATAAAGTTGTTGTGGAGAATAACTCGCTGAGTCTGGTAGCCAGAGGCTGTGCAATCGCGACACCATGACGGACGAAGATTGCGGAGCAGTTACTGGAAACCGGGGCGAAAGCGGGCATGGTCGGTCTTGCCGGTGCTGCCATTAAGGATATGGCGGATAAGATGACCTCCGATGAACTGGATCATCTTGTTACCCTGCAAATGATGGGAAATGATGAGATTACCGGGAAGTATCTGAGTTCGTTGCAGGATAAGTATGGTTCCGGGAATGTTTCAAATCCAAACATCGGTAAGGATCTGACGGGGGCGGAGAAAGCTGAGTTAGGTGGTGCGGGGTCGGGAACGCCGGGCGGCTGGGAACCGCAGGATGAGGAGAATGCGCGAAATAATGAAGCCCATAACTCAACAAATGGAAAAAACCTAAATTCTGAATTAGTTGGTAAAGAAATTGCGGGAGGACATTCTTTTGAGAAGCACGTTCTTCAGCAAGGGGAGTTTACTGGTCTGGGTATAAGAACAAGGGCTCAGTTTGCGCAACATATTGAAAATGTTGTCAAGAATCCTACATCTACAAAAGAGTTGAGCAATGGTCGTTCAGCTTATTGGGATCAGTCTACAGGTACTGTTGTAATCCGTAATCCGAAAGCATCTGATGGCGGAACAGCTTTTAGGCCGGTAAACGGTAGGGCATATTTCGATAATTTGAGGTGATGAATGGACGTAATATCTATTGCTGGGAAACAAGCTCAATTAACCATTAACGAGAATGAGTTATTGATTTTAAATTCAGCTTTGAATGAGATTTGTAATGGTATCTCGGTTCTTGAGTTTGAAACCAGAATAGGGGCTTCTAAAGAGGAAACCTCTATATTGCTTAATGCCATAGGTCGTATTTTAGACAATATGAATGTTTAAAAAGATTCCGGCCCTTGCGCCGGGATCTTCTTTTTACCCGTCAGCCCTTAACCGGCTCGATCACCCGTCTTCCCTGTTCCTCGCTGACCGTGACCGGCGTATCGGGGCTGAACCCTGCCTCTTTCATCCACTGGGGTAACATTCCGGTTACCTTATTGAGCACTGTTATTTTTTCGACAGTAAAACAATGCAAATGATTAAGGGAAAATAAATGAACCAATATCTAGGGTCATTTTGCGATATTTTTGCGGAAGCCATTGAACGTTACAGATTTGTTGTATCTGCAACTGATGAAGATACTATCGTACTTGCTCAGAAAACTTATCAGCTAAAGTTCGTTATGTGGCGAGAAGCGGTTGAAGTCAGTTTTTGTGAGTTAAAAACCGATAATAGTGTTCTGGTATACAATGTGAGAGATTTCATTATTACACAAATGAAGGATGAAGATCGCGTTATACCAGAAAACGCTGTGCAACCTGGATGGAGTGAGGTTTATAAACGAAATATATGCAGTCTCTATCATTTTTCAAATACTTTGAAACATCGACTTCCATCAATGTTGAAAGGAAATATGGATTGGCTGAAGTTATACGAAAAATCAGAATGGTATCGCGACCCGAAATATGAAAACCGCTGTATGTAACGTCATGTAAAAAGACGGTTTAATTTATAAAAAGGAATTTAAGAAGTATGGGTGATGATTCATTTATGAGGGAAATTATATTTTGCATTGGTTTCTCTATGAGTGACAGGAGCTTTTATCGCATAAATGGTTGGGCGTTTGCTCAATGCTCTAGGGCAACCCCTTACGATGAGAAAAGGTAATTGCTTCGAAATATAATTGGTTTGCATTGTCGCTTGCTTTCTATTGAGCAACACCCCGGCCATCCTGCAAACAAAAAAAGACGACAGTGAGGATGTCGTCTAAGGGTATTGCGTGTTCGGACCTCTCGGGCTAGGGGCCTTCGCGTTATGATATCGTCATGCGATAGCCAGGCGCAGGCCCAGCTCATCGGGATAGGGGCTAAAGTAGTTTTGCGTCAGGAGATAATCGTCCGGATGCTCGGCCAGATAGTGCTTCAGCAGCGTCAGCGGCGCGAGGATCGGCAGTAATCCGGCGCGATAGTTCAGGATCACTTCACGCAACTCCAGGCGCTGGCGCGCGTTGAGCTGTTCGCGGAAATAGCCCTGAATATGCATCAGTACGTTGGTGTGATTTTTCCGTGAGGCGGGCTGTTTCAGAATCGCCATCAGCTTTTCCCGATAGGCTTCGAAAAAAGCGTCCAGATCTTTCCACTCATGCATGGAAGCCACGAACGGCCCAATCTCACGGTATCCGGCTTGATTGTGTGCCAGCAGTTGCAGCTTGTAGCGGCTGTGATAGGCCAGAAGCGCGCGGCGCGTCAGACCGCTGGCGCGAACGGCGTTCAGCTCATGAAGGGCAAAAACGCGCGCGATGAAATTCTCCCGCAGCACCGGATCGTGCAAGCGTCCGTCCTCTTCCACCGGCAACCACGGATATCGCGCCATCATGGCGGCGGTAAATATGCCGCTTTCTTCCTTCGCGCCTCGATTCCCCGCTTCATCGTAAACTCTCACCCGCTCCATACCGCAACTCGGCGATTTGGCGCAGACGATAAATCCATCCAGATTCGCGATTGATGGTAAATACTGCGCGGCGAAATCCGCCATTTTATCGGTCACATCGTCATGAGGAGCATGGGTGAAGCGCATGCGAATATCGCCGACAGGTGTTTTCACCAGGCGCAGAGCGGGGCGTGGGACGGGCAGGCCGATCGCCATCTCGGGGCAAACCGGTTTGAACGTCACCTCTTTAGCCAGCGCGTCCATCACAAAACCCATCCGTTTGTGGCCGCCATCAAAGCGCACGGCCGATCCGGTCAGGCATCCGCTGATACCGAGTACGGGTTGATTGTTCATGATGTCACCTCTGGCTACCTGTTATGGGCTGATGAAAACAGTATAGCCAAAACTTAGACAAATGTGTTTTATTGTCTAAGTTTTTATGGGTTTTTATTTTATTTTGATTAAAAATCAATGAGGTTGTGGCGTTTATTTTTGGTCATAAACGTCACGAGTTGTTCAGCTTCCTTTGTACGTAGAGTAGCCGTACTGGCTCAGCAACAGAGGGATGTGCAGTTTTTCATTGGTGCGGGTGACGGTGAACTGCACGGGGATTTCCGGGAAGAAGGATTCCAGCTTTTGGCTGCGGAAGTATTCGCTGGTTTTGAACGTCACTTTGTAAACCCCTGGCTGCATATCCTGCTCCTGCGGATAAAGCGATTTGATGCGTCCGTCAGGGTCGGTTTTCGCGCTTGCCAGCGTGGTCCAGCTGTTCTGCTGCTGCTTTTCCAGTGTGACGGTGACGTCGGGTGAGGGTAATCCGGTTTGCTGATTAAGAATGTGCACGCTCAACGTGCCGACCGGGGCGCTAAACGCCGCCGGAATAAATGCCAGAGAAGAGAGAACAATAAGGCCAGAAAGCTTATTCATGTTGATATCCTGTCAGATGAAAATAACAGGGAAAATTTAACACTCTGCGCGAAAAATAATATTCAACTTTCCGTGATAACTGGTAAGGCCATTATTTTTACAAGGTGACGACTTCGAGGAAATTAACCTGTTCGCGCCATTTCTCTATTTGTTTTTTACGCGCAATGGTTAATTTACCACTGGTGATCAGCAACCATTGGCGTTCGGGAAACATTTCAGGAGCCAGCGCTGCAGGCGACAGCGGAAGCACATCGATACGATGGCCCTGGCCGGTGCGCTTCAGCGCTTCGAGCCAGATTTCACACGGGTCGGTGAGGTGCCAGCCGGTCAGCAGAAAATTGTCGCCTCGCGCTTTACGGTCGCCTTCCAGACAAAACGAGGTGTAGGAAATGATAATGCCGTCCAGCACTTCGCGCAGCGTCATCATGGTCGGGGTGTTGGCCGAGACAGAACTGCGCAGCGGTCGCAGGACTTGGGTCACCAGTTCCGGACGGGGATATTCACGACCCGCATCGTAAATTAGCTGGCGCAGCGATTCGATTTTGCCTTCTCTGAGCCGCTGGAGCATCGACTCCTGCAAGGTGACCCAGTTGTTGGTCCGGCGTGCGCCAGGGCGCGCCAGCAGTGGTTTAACCTGACTAACGGGCACACCTTTTTTCACCCAGTCGAGAATTTTGAGCGCCTGTTGCACATCGTCATCGCTGTAAAGACGATGCCCGCCATCGGTGCGCAGCGGTTTCAGCAGGCCATAGCGGCTCTGCCATGCCCGAAGCGTGGTGGCGTTGATTCCGCAAAGTCTGGCGAATTCGCCGATGGAGTAAGACATGTGTACGCCCGATCAGAAAGATTAGTCTCAATATACTACGAATATTCGTCGGCTGAATGAAGAGCCTGACGCGTGCACTACACTTATACCCGTCATACTTCACGTTGCAGGGGCGTTTGCCGTCCTGCAACTCGAATGATTGAGGGTAGATATCCCACGAGCAAATGAAAGGAGTTCACATGAAGCTATGGCCCGTTTTGACAGGCGTTGCGATCGCCTTGACGCTGGTTGCCTGCCAATCCCCGACGCCACCGAAAGGCGTAAAGCCTATCACCCACTTTGACGCCGGGCGTTATCTGGGCAAATGGTATGAAGTTGCCCGTCTGGAAAACCGCTTTGAGCGCGGGCTTGAGCAGGTCACCGCCACGTACGGTAAGCGCAGCGACGGCGGGATCAGCGTGCTCAACCGGGGCTACGATCCGGTGAAAAACAAATGGAGCGAGAGCGAAGGTAAAGCCTATTTCACCGGTGAGCCGACCACCGCCGCGCTGAAAGTCTCGTTCTTCGGACCGTTCTACGGCGGCTATAACGTGATCGCGCTGGACGATGAGTACCAATACGCGCTGGTGAGCGGGCCGAACCGCGACTATCTGTGGATTTTGTCGCGCACGCCGACCATCCCGGACGCGGTGAAGCAGGATTACGTGAGCATCGCTCGCGGTCTTGGGTTCCGTGTCGATCAGCTAGTGTGGGTGAAGCAGTAGCCTAACGCGCGGCGTCATTTCGTGCTTTTTTCGTAGGGCAATGGCGCGGCGCGTAGATAGACTTCCGTTTAGGGTCGAACGGGAGATAACGAGATGAACTGGCAACCTTTTCGCGGTGACGCGCCAAAAAACATGACGATTTTTAGCGCGTCATTTCCCGACATTAGCGATCAATGGCCGATGAAAGACGACGTGACGCGGGAGATAAACGCGCTCAATCAGGCCATGAAAGCTAACCCACAGTTCTTGCCGCCGTTGCTTGAGGAGGGCGAGAACGGGTTGCCAATGCTGACTCCGCAACATGCCTGGTCTGAACAGGCGTATCGCACGCGTCCGGCGATGGCTGCCTGGCGCGCACGGCTTGTGCCTAAGGCGTTAGCGCTGTTCGTGGTGCAAAATCCGCTGGAAGAACGGCTGCCGGAAGGCACCAGAATGGACAGCGAAAGCCGCCAGTGGTTTATTCACGCCAATGATGCTATCGGCGTGCGCTCCCGTGCGCAGGTATTAGCCGCGCTGGTCGAAAAGTATATTCATAACGATATCGAAAGCGACTGGATAAGCCTGGCGAGCGGCGCGGCGATCCCGGTGCTGGAGGCGCTGCGTACCGCAAAACTGGACGGGCAAAAAGTCCATCTCACGCTCGTGGATAACGATCCTGTCGCCTTGCGCTGGGCCGAGACCATGGCGGCGCAAGAGGGGCTAAACGTCGGGGAGCAGCTGACGCTGCTGAATCGGCATCTGGTCCATCACCTGATCCGCAACGACGATCTGCTACTTGAGCTGGGCGAGCATCAGGCCGAACTGGTGGATGCGCTGGGGATTTTCGAATATTTCAACGATACCGATGCGGTGATTTTCTTGCAGCGAGCCCTGCGGCTGGTCAAACCCGGCGGGGCAGTCATTGTGTCGAATATGCTGACGACCAGCCCGCAGATTGATTTTATCCTCCGCTGCATCGGCTGGGCGCCCATCTTCCCGCGCTCGCTACAGCGGTTGCAGGATATTCATATCGCGGCGGGGATTCCGCCGGAGAACGTGACCGTGGTGGTGCCGAAAGACGGGGTTTATGCGGTGATGGAAGTGAGGGTTTGAATTTTTGATTACCTCTTCCTGTGGGAGAAGGGGGCACGCCCGTAGAGGCGGCCTTAACCATTCTTGTTAGCCAATCTAACCAGGCATTCGAACAAGGGGACAGCGGCTACTATCGCAAAATATTGAGAGAAACAAAAATATATAACCAGCGTGTCCGAGATTATCCGAGTCATAATCTGCATAAAGTACGGGATCGCCGAAATTAAAATGATTCATAAAGCCGGTAAAGGGCATTTTCAGAATTTCAGACAGTGGGTAAAACACTCCACTGATAAAAAGGAGAAACGACATCACCAGGAATGTAAAAATACGCAGTCGCCATTTAGTGCGTTTGGACATTGCATGCCCCATTGGTATTACCGATCACAGTGATTACCTTATTTTTGTAGCCAGACGTACTTCATACTCATGTCACAATTATTTTATGTGGAATGGTGAGAAATAACGGGAGTTTTCACATGAGTGAGCAGGGATCTGGTGACATTGTGATCATTTTCTCTTGATTTAAAAGCCTGGCCTCAGCATGATCCCATCATGAAAATAGAAACTGCAGTCCCCTCACAATACGAACGTCTCGTCGAAGTCTGGGAATCCTCCGTTCGCGCGACGCATCACTTTTTACAAGAAAGCGATATCGCGGCATTGCGCCCGTTGTTGCTCAACACTTATCTCCCCAACCTAAAGGTTGTGATTGCTTGTGATAACGTCGGAATAATTCACGGTTTTTTAGGTGTTGATGAGAATCGTATCGAAATGCTTTTTGTCGACGATGCAAGTCGTGGAAAAGGCGTAGGAAAATTATTGCTGAAGTATGCCATTGACCATTTTGGCGCGAACGAGGTAGATGTTAACGAGCAAAACCCGCAGGGTGTGGCGTTTTATCGCCATATGGGTTTTGTGCAAATTGGGCGTTCGGAGCGTGATGGGCAGGGAAACCCGTTTCCATTACTGCATATGAAGTTGCATAAATAGGTACCGAATCTTGGGCCTGATGTCTTCGCATCAGCGTTGCTGACCCAGCCTAAAAACGTGCTTGATCGTTTCCCTCTCCTCTTCGAGGAGAGGGTTAGGGGAAAAACCCTTACCGACCGTAATGAATCCCGACCAGCGCACCTTCAATCCCTTTCAGCTTTGCCTGTGCTTCTTTAAGCTCGCAGTGCAGCCGCTGTTCCTGCTCGTTGTAAGCCACCAGAACGATGCACCCGTCCATGACTTTTACGGTCACCTGTTGCCCGGTTTCAAACCCGGCGGCGCGTAGCCATTTGCCGGAAAGAATAATGTTTGGCGTGGATTTGTCAGAAACGTGCGGGCGATATCCCACAATTATCGTGCGCTCGGTTCCGGTTTCTGCGGCGTCTGGGGTAGAATGCGAATCAGCCATAATCAACTCCTTGATAGTTGGTGAGGTTAGACGCCCTTTGGTGCTCCAACACTGCTGGGCGTCGTTAGAATTCATAATCCGTGTGGTAGGTACCACATGCAGAGAAACTAACCGAAGTGGTACCTACCATGCAAGAGAAAAAGAAACCAAATTTTGACCGCAACAAAAGTACGATGAAGAACATCCGGTTCGAGGATGAGCTTTTGGAACAGATTGAGAAAGCAGCGGGCAAAGGGAATTTTAGTAAGTGGGTGAAGGAAGCTTGTAGATTAAGGCTTTCAAAAGATTAATTCTGTAAAAACTTCATTTTAGTTGAGTTCTATAATAGATGCTTAATAATAAATGTGCTCCAAATATTTCAGGATTATTAATTGTTGTTAGTTATACTTGAGCTTTTAGAGTGTAATGCTATCTATAAAATATTTCTAATTAAATCTATTTTTGAATCTTTGTGAGCTAACACGGCGCTTCATTTTACTGTTACAGTTAGGACATAAATGTTGTTTTTTCCCCTCTATTTCCCATGTGTAATAGTTTCTTTTAAAATAAGTGTCACATATATTACATCGCCTTGGTTTGAATATTGCTCCTAAAACGATCAATAAAACTATAGCACCTATAATCCATTCCATTATTTTACTCTTAGTATTTTTTAAATTAAAAAGAGAATAGCATTGTCTGTTTAGCACTATAAGTGATCAAATGCACATTATGTCTAATTCACTGATAGGCTATATTTACTAATTAGGAAGGTTAATAATTACTACAATCACATAATACATTATTGGCGGGATCACAGGAGT